>NZ_CDXDFU010000047.1:0-9958 GCF_978017985.1 Schwartzia sp. (in: firmicutes)
GGGTTGGGAAGTAGGCGCAAGCTACACCTTCGCACCGAATATTCTCGGAACGGTACGTTACTTCAGCGGCAAGCGCATTTCTCTTGAGAACGGCGTATCCGACCTCAACCGTTCTGCCCTCTTTTCGGAGCTTACATTCTTCTTCTGATTCTTTCATGTTTACGAAGCAAACAAAACGTGCTATAATACTTTTCGTATCGTAAGGGAAACCCCTGATTCAAACGACCCCTTGCGTGAACTGTCGGGGCGTAGCGCAGTTTGGTAGCGCGCTTCCTTGGGGTGGAAGAGGTCGTGGGTTCAAATCCCGTCGCTCCGACCATTTAGCGGTTTGAGAGGCTTTTGCTTACGCAAAAGCCTCTTTTTTATTGCAGGAGGAATTTGCATGACAAAAGAGAAACTTCCACATATTCATATCCTTGCCATGGGCGGAACCATAGCAGGAAGCGCCGCTCACGCGGATGAGACCGTCGGATACCGTGCAGGCGCTATCGGTATTGATGAGCTTTTGAAAGCAGTCCCTCAGATAACGGACATCGCAGAAGTTACCGGCGAAACCGTCGCTGCCATTGACAGCAAAGATCTCACAGAAGAACTCATGATAAAGCTCGCTCACCGCGCAGAGGAATGTCTCAGCGACGATTCCATTGACGGTCTTGTAATAACCCACGGCACAGATACCCTGGAGGAAAGCGCTTTCTTCCTGTCACTGACGATAGCTTCACCGAAGCCCGTCGTATTCACGGGAGCCATGCGCCCGGCAACGGCTTTAAGCGCTGACGGCCCATTGAATCTTCTCAACGCCGTTCGTACAGCCGCCTCTCCTGACGCCAGGGGATATGGCATTCTGGTGGTTCTGAACGATACAATTCACAGTGCAGCCGACGTGACTAAATGCGACACTTCCCGTGTCGATACCTTCCGCTCGCCAAACCGCGGAGAGCTAGGCCGCATCACGGGAAGTCAGTTGCGATTTTTCGCTCCGCCTTCCTCTGCTCCGGGCCGCGGCACCTTTTCAATTCCTTCCGAAGCTCTTCCCGAGACAGCTATTCTGTACGGCCATGAAAATGAATCCCGTTTCCTCGTAGATGCCCTGATTGAAAAGAACGTGAGCGGTATCGTTTATGCGGGCAAAGGTATGGGAAGCATTTCCGAAGCAGTCCTTCCCGCGCTGCGAGAGGCTCAGGAACATGGCATCGTTGTTGTACGCGCAAGCCGCACAGGGGCAGGAGCCGTTATTCCTACGGCAATTTATCCTCTGCCGTTCATTGCCTCAGGAACACTTGTCCCACAGAAAGCACGCCTCCTGTTACAACTTTTATTAGCAAAAAAGATGAATCCGAATGAAATTCAACATGTATTCAATGCATATTGAACAAATGTCTATTGTAATTAACACTCTACCATGATAATATAATGAATTAGTTAAAGAACCTGCCTCTCTTTGACGGCAGGTTCTTTTTGCACATAAACCGGAGGTCATGATTTTCTATGAAAAAAGAACCAGTAAACACGCAGGAAACACTTGAGGAGCGCAAAGCTCAGGAGCTCCTTGAGGAAAACGATGCCGATTCACGTATGCGCATCTATACGGGGATTACAGAAAAGCTCATCGTCGTTCTGCTCTGCGTATGGACGGCTTTTCAGCTTTACTTTACAACCCTCGGTGCAATCAGCGCCATCAATCTGCGCGCGTTTCACTGTATTTTCCTTTTGCTCTTTACTTTTCTTCTTTTCCCCACCTATAAGAAGGAAAAACGCCGGCGCGGTTTTCCGCCGATTTGGGATTTTGCCTTTATTGCGGTATCCGTCGGAAGTTTTATGTATCTTATTCTGAATTACACCCGAATCGCCCAGACAGGCGGACGTGTAACTGATATGGAGCTTGCTATTGCGGCAGCGGCTCTTGTATGTGTGTTTGAAGCCGCACGGCGCGCATCAGGAAACCTTGCCATTCTTGCGCTTGTTTTCCTCGCCTATAACTGGTTCGGTGCTTATCTTCCGGGTTATCTCGGTCACAACGGTTTTACCCTGAAGCGCATTCTCGTGACCCAGTTCTGGGGAACACAGGGCGTTCTCGGCACAGGTATCGGTGTATCTGCAACGTATATTTTTCTCTTTGTCCTTTTCGGAGCATTCCTTAAATACAGCGGTTTTTCCAAGTTCATCAATGATTTTTCCCTGACTCTAGTCGGTCAGACCTCGGGCGGCCCTGCAAAGGTTGCAGTTGTTGCCTCGGCTCTTCTCGGCATGATTAACGGTTCCGCTATCGCGAATGTCGCGACGACAGGAACGATTACCATACCTCTTATGAAGCGTACAGGCTACAAAAAAGAGTTTGCCGGTGCCGTTGAAGCGGTAGCATCAACGGGAGGTCAGTTCTGCCCTCCTATCATGGGTGCAGTCGGCTTCGTCATGGCTGAGTTCCTGAATCTTTCCTATGCAAAGGTCATGGTCGCCGCAATTGTTCCCGCTCTGCTTTATTATGTGGGACTTCTTCTCGCGGTACATTTCGAAGCGAAGCGGCTGGGTCTTTCGGGGCTTTCAAAAGAGAATATCCCTGATGCAATGGTCGTTCTCAAGGAGCAGGGCCATCTCGTCCTTCCGCTTGTATCTCTTATAGGCATGATGTTTGCAGGATTTACCCCTCTTTACGCTGCCGTGCTTTCGATTTTCGTAACAATCGCCGCAAGCTGGCTCAGAAAAGAAACGAGAATGACTCCGTCCATAATTCTTCAGGCAGTTATCGAAGGCTCACGCAGCGCGATTTCCGTAGGTGTATGCTGCGTTATCATCGGTGTAATCATCGGAACAGTCACCCTTACGAGCATGGGCCTCAACATGGGGTATCTGATTCTCTCTCTCATTGACAACGGAAACATCTACATGACAGGTCTTCTCGTAATGGTCATGTCATGTATCCTCGGCATGGGCGTTCCGGGTGTTGCTGCCTACGTCATTGTGCAGGCAGTGGCTGTTCCTGTTCTTATCAAGGCAGGAACAATCCCCATCATTGCCCACATGTTTTGTCTCATATACGCCTGCCTCTCAAATATAACTCCTCCGGTAGCCATGAGCGCGTACGTGGCTTCGGGCATTGCAGGCTCTGACCAGACTAAAACAGGTATATGGGCAGTACGTCTCGGTCTCATCGGATTTTTGATTCCGTTTTTCTTTCTGGACAACCCGATTCTTTTGATTGGTGTTGACCCCAACGCTACGGCGGCTGCGACTCTCTGGACGCTTGCTTCTGCCCTCCTGGGTACAGCCTCCCTCGTCATGGGTCTTGAAGGCTGGATTTTCAGTCAGGCATCAATACTTGAACGTCTGCTTCTTATCGGAGCGGCCCCGTTCCTGCTTTTGCCCGGTCTTTCCACGGACTTCGTAGGAATCGGTCTTTTCGCCGCGGTTTTCATTTTCCAGTTCATACGCTGCCGCCGCAACCAAACGTCCGCAGCTGAATAACCACCATATCAAAGGAGGAATTACCCCATGAATTTCAAATCCCTGAAACGTGCCGTATCCGTATCACTCGCGGCGCTGTTCGTCGCCGGTGCTGTTGCCGGCTGCGGCGGCGGTGAAAAGAAGGACGCAGGCTCGGCACAAAAACCGGCTGCAGGCCAGACCGTAAAAATCAATTTCCCGACAGCTTCCGCATCGGGCGCGCTTTATGCAGTAGGCGCTGCCATCACAAACATGTGGAACCAGAACGTTCCGGGTGTTAATGCGGCAAGCCAGGCTTCCGCAGGCGGTATCGCAAACCTCGGAATGGTTGCGGACGGCGAGGCTCAGATTTCTATCGCCATCAGCAGCAACTGCTATCAGGCGCTGAACGGAACTGACAGCTTCAAAGACCATGCATTCAAAGACCTCAAGGCTATCGCAGGTCTTTACATGAACCCGAATCAGGTTGTTGTAACCAAAGCTTCCGGCATTTCTTCCCTTGCTGACGTCAAGGGCAAACACTTCGCGGTTGCGTCCGCAGGCTCAAGCGTTTACAACGAATGCCAGACACATTTCACCGCAGCAGGACTCAACTTCCCTGACGACATGAAATGCGAATACATCACCTTCACAGATGCCGCTGATATGCTCCAGAACGGAAGCATTGACGGCGCATGGATTATGTCCGGTGCTCCTGCTTCCGCAGTTTCGCAGGCTCTCACCGCGAACTGCACTCTCGTCAGCATTGACGATAATGTCATGAAGGCTCTCAAGGATAAATATCCATGGTATGCTTCGTACACGATTCCTGCAGGAACATACCCGAATCAGGATAAGGACGTAAAAACCTCTGCAATCAAGATGGTCATGTTCACACGTGCCGACATGCCTGAGGAAGTTGTTTACAAGCTCACGAAGGCATTCTGGGAACACATCGACGAACTCGGTGCTTCGCAGAAGAACCTCAAAGGGCTGAAGCCTGCTGATGCGGTCAAGGATATCGCAAACCTCCCGCTGCACCCGGGCGCAGAAAAATATTATAAAGAAATCGGCGTACTGAAATAATTTCACGCAAAGAAAAAATCCTGTCGCAGCCTTTCAACTGTGACAGGATTTTTTATGTCATTATTTATGCACGGGCAGAATCGGAATCATTCGAGGAATCCTCCGAAATTTCTTCTTTGCCCTTTCCAAGTACTGTTTTACTGAACAATGTCAGTGTCGTAAGGAATACCAGAAGGCCGAGCCATTCAGCCGTATCCGCGAAGTCCTTGCCCACAAGGGCAAGCGGTGTATCGCTGCCGCCGCCTGTGACGGAAACAACAATAATACCTGCAAGCACAACGCCTACGAGAGACTCGCCGACTATAAGACCTGAAGCGAAGAGCGTGCCTCGGCGTTTTCCTGCCTCAAGCCCTTCCTCGCCCTCAGTTTCCTTCAGGTGCTTGTTGAGGAAGTACCCAAGAATAGCACCGATAACGAGAGGAGTCTGTACGGAAGGCGGGAGATAAATTCCCATACCAACCGCAAGCGGAGGCAGACACATAAAGCGCGTACGGCGTTTCAGAATCAGGTCAATAATAACCAGAAGCACGCCAAGACCTATTCCAAGGAAAATATATTCCCATGCAAGCTTATTGGAAAAAATTCCCTGAGCGATTGTGGTCATAAGGCCGGCCTGCGGAGCTGCCAGAGCCTGCGACGGGTCCATATCCGCGCGGGGCAGGGCACCTGTAAAGCCATAAGCCTCATAGAGAAGATTCAGTACAGGAGCGATTACGAGAGCGCCGACCATGCAGCCCAAAAGAAGCGCAACCTGCTGACGCCACGGAGTTGCTCCGACCATGTAGCCCGTCTTGAGGTCCTGCATATTATCATTTGAAATGCAGGCAATCGCAAGAATAATCGACGTCATGAATATCGCCGTTGCCGTAGCAAATTTTTCTCCTCCCGGAATCTCAAAAATTCCGAAGGAAGAGCACATGGCATACATGACGAGAGATGCCACGATTATGCCTATGATACCGATACCCGAAATCGGGCTTGAGGACGTTCCGACGAGGCCTGCCATATAAGCACATGCCGCCGCAACGAAAAATCCCATGAGCACCGCAACACCTACACCCACAAGAACAAACGCAATATTCTGTTCAGCAGGAAGCCCCTGCGGACTCACAAAGGCGTAGAAAATACCAAAGAGACCGATAAGTGTCGCAAGGAATACAAGTCCCGTGCTCTTAATGGACATATCAATATCCATACGGTGCTTTGCCTGCTCGGCCTGCGGCATACGTACAGCCGCAAGGGATTCCTTTACACCGTCGATAACCGGCTTCGCCATGGTAATAAGCGTCCATATAGCCGCCACTGCCATTGCACCGGCACCTATAAGACGGACACGGTCCTGATAAACGGAGCCAGCAAAGGCCTGCATTGTCATTCCCGCAGGTGCAGCCTCAGTCATAGTATAAAAAGGAACGAAGCCTGCCCATGCGATGAGAATACCCACGAGCATAGCAATTCCGCTTGCAAGACCGATCAGATACCCCGCACCGACGAGAGCTGTGGAATATCCCACAGGAAACTGTGTCATTCCGCTTCCGATGCGGAACCACAGCGAAAAGCTGTCAGTCAGGAGCTGGAATCCGCTGGAGCAGAGTGCCACAAATCCTGCAACAAATCCGCCGGAAAAGATTTCCTTGAGCCCGCTTGACTCTCCCTTTTTCTTCTTCGTGCTGCCGACCTTAAGAATCTCAGCCGCTGCAACACCCTCAGGATATGTAAGGTCGCTGTGTACGACCATGGCGCGGCGCAGCGGAATCGTGAAGAGCACTCCAAGACAGCCTCCGCATGCCGAAACGAGCAGTGTCTGCCAAAACTCAAAACCATGCCAGTAGCCTATCATAAGCATACCCGGAATGATGAAAATAATGGCCGAAAGCGTGCCCGCTGCCGACGCCTGCGTCTGTACCATGTTGTTCTCGAGGATATTTGAATCCTTTGCCATCTTCAACACAGCCATGGAAATGACCGCCGCCGGAATCGCCGAAGAAAAGGTCAAACCGACCTTAAGTCCGAGATATACGTTCGATGCGGTGAAAATAACGGTCAGAATCGCACCGAGCACCATACCCCGGACAGTGAGCTCAGGCAGACGAAGCTCGTGCTGCATAAACTCGTTTTGTTCTTTATTCATTTGTAAATCCCCTTAGAATATGATTACAACGCAGGAAACGGTCCCGCGTCACGCTGCCCTCCTTTCGATTTCAAGGAAGCAATGATTAAGTCAAAATACTTATTCAATGATTCCTTAACACAACGTCCTACATTATAACATAGACAAGGACATTCGTCCAAAGAAAAAAGACGTTTCAATGAGATGAAACGTCTTTCATTCATAATTCGTAATGCTTTTCTTCAGCAAATACGAGGTACAAGCCCGCCCATAGGCATCTCAACAATCCGAATTCCGCCGAACTCTGTCCTGAGTCCAACCTGCCCCGGTGCTTCCTCGGTCGTGTGACCGAGAACACAGGCATGTTTTCCATACTCGTTGCCGTGCATAACCTCGAGAATTTTTTCTGTATCCTTATGGGGTACAATCGTAATCAGCTTGCCCTCGTTTGCAAGGTACAGCGGGTCAAATCCCAAAAGCTCGCAGACACCGCGGACCTCTTCGCGTACAGGAACAGCGTCCTCATCAAGAAGAATACCCACCTTAGCCTGATTTGCAAGCTCGTTCAAAACCGCAGCCGCGCCTCCGCGTGTCGGATCGCGCAGTACTGCGATATCAGGAGCCGCAGTAAGCATAGCCTTTACAAGATGATTCAGCGGTGCAGCATCACTTTTTACTGCCTCCGGTAATGTCATACCGTGACGCTGGCCCATGATTGTTGCCGCATGGTCGCCGAGATATCCGGACACGATGACGTCCATACCCGGCTTCACATTAAGAGGGGAAATATCCGTACCCTCTATGATGTTGCCGACTCCGGCGGTGTTAAGGTATACGCCGTCGCCCGCGCCGCGTCCCACAACCTTGGTATCACCCGTGACAATACTGATGCCTGCCTCGTCTGCAGCCTTGCGCACATCAGTGAGCACTCGTTTCAAATCCTCAACCGGAAATCCTTCCTCCAGAATCATACCCAGAGAAAGATATTTTGCTTCCGCACCGGTCATGGCAAGATCGTTAACCGTGCCGCAGACCGCCAGCCGTCCGATGCTTCCACCCGGGAAAAACATTGGCTGAACCACATAGGAATCCGTCGTGAATGCAATGCGTCCGCTCACGGAAAGCTGAGCGCCGTCATGAAGCCCGTTCAGAATAGGATTTCCGAGGATAGGAAGAACAACCTCCTCCATAAGTTTTGCGCTCATGCTGCCGCCGGCGCCATGTGAAAGCTGTATCTCATTTTCCATACAGAAATTTCCCTCCTCCGTATTTATACCACGCTGCGCAGACACCCTCTACCGAGACCATGCAGGGACCTATGGAATGCTCCGGCACACACGCCTTGCCGAAAAGCGGGCAGTCATGAGGTGTAACTTTTCCGCTCAGCACCTCTCCGCAACGGCATGCCGTGTGCTTTTCAACACGCGGGATATCCATCGGACGGACCGCCGTGATATCATACCCCTGCCATTCCTTTTTTACGCGAAGCCCGGATAAAGGAATCATCCCCAAGCCGCGCCACTCGCTGTCCGCAGGCTCATAGACCATATCAAGTATTTTACGTGCCGCGGGATTTCCCTCCGCGCGCACGACTTTTCCGTATTCATTGAGCACCTTTGCCTCACCGCTGACCGTCATCTGCGTCAGACGGTAAATAGCCCTGAGAATTTCCAGCGGCTCGAACCCGGCAACTACCCCCGGAAGATTGTACTCCTCCGCCAAAAAAGCAAAATCATCTGTGCCCGTAACTACTGCCACGTGCCCGGGCAGCAGAAATCCGTCAATACGCATTTCAGGGTCAGCCAAAAGGCTTCTCATGGCAGGAGGGACGAGCTTCTGTGCCGAAAGCACATAAAAGTTTTCAATCCCCTGCTCCTTTGCCGCAATTACAACGGCAGCTGCCGTAGGCGCCGTAGTCTCAAAGCCGACGGCAAGGAAAATAACCTTTTTATCGGGATTTTCCTTTGCGATAGGAAGACTGTCGAGCGGTGAATAAACAACGCGGATATCCGCGCCCTCCGCCATCGCCTCGCTGAGGCTGGAGCGGCTTCCCGGAACCTTCAGCATATCACCGAAGGTCGTAATGATGACATCCTCCTGCTTCGCATACTCAATCGCCGTATCCATATAAATATCAGGCGTAACGCATACAGGGCAGCCCGGTCCCGAAACGAGCTCAACGCTCTCCGGAAGAATCTGGCGAAGCCCCGCGCGGAATATGGACACGGTATGAGTTCCGCATACCTCCATATATCTCACGGGACGTCCTAGCTTTTCACTGTTCTTTTTTATACCCTCAAGAAGCTCACGCCCAAGAACATGCAAATCCACTTTTTCCGTCATGGCACAATCCTCGATGATGCCCGTTCATTCTCCGGCAGCTCACCCATAGTACGTTCAGCACCGTTCATCTCAGCCCAGAGTGCTTCCGTTTCCGTGACATCCTGTTCCGTCACAATCTGCATGGCAAAGCCTGCATGGACGAGCACATAGTCTCCAACCTTCGCCTCCGGCAGAAGCATGATACTTGCAGGGCGCTGTACCCCGCGTACCTCTACTGTTGCCATCTGATCTTTTATTTCAATTACCTTTGCAGGAACTGCAAGACACATATTATACTCCTTATCCTTTACGCGGCTTCGGGCTTACTCCCCACGCCGCAAGCTCCTTTAATGCCATGTCGCAAAGCTCCGGGACACACGCCTGAAGCGTCGGCGTGAGATCCATGCCTGCTTCAATATCCTCCGGAACTGCGCCGATAACCACTGTCTCCGGCATATCATGACCGCCGATTTTATAAACCGTCAGAACGTCCTGAATGCCTATCTCATGCGCAGAAAGCTTTTCATTGAAATGGTCCGACACACTGTCGCCTGCGAAACGATAAACCTTGCCCGGCTTTTCGCCTGCAACTGCATCAATGACCAGAAGCTTTTTCGTCCCCGTGACGAATCGCAAAAGCTCCATGCCAAGGGTGCCGCCGTCCAAAAGCTGAACATTGTCAGGCCACTCATACTGCTCCTGCAGCGCCTCAACAACGCGCACACCAAAGCCCTCATCCTTCAAAACAATATTGCCGACACCGAGAATCGTAATCTCCGGCGCGGAAATCGGGTCTATCTCGCTCACTTTGCGGCCTCCTTTGCTTTCTTTACCTGCGCGCGAAGCCAATCCAGCCAGGCATCAATTCCCTCGCCGGTGCGGGCAGAAACAGAAAGCACCGTAACTCCCGGGTGAATCGTCGTGATATCCTCCACAGCATTCTCCACGCTGAAGTCCGTATATGGAAGCAAATCCACCTTGTTAAGAATAGCAAGAGAAGATTCCTTGAAAATCAAAGGA
>NZ_CDXDFU010000048.1:0-17465 GCF_978017985.1 Schwartzia sp. (in: firmicutes)
ACTCTTCCTTCCATTCCCATACACGCTCAAGGAACTTCTCACGCCCCAGGTCATAGCGGCTCTTGCCTTCCTTGCGAAGCGCTTCCTCTACCTTCGCCTGTGTTGCGATTCCTGCATGGTCGCAGCCCGGCATCCAGAGCGTATTGTAGCCCTGCATACGGCGCCAGCGAATCAAAATATCCTGCAGAGTGTTATCCATAGCATGTCCCATGTGCAGCTGACCTGTGACATTCGGTGGCGGTATTACAATACTGTACGGGTCCTTATCCTCCTCCACTTCCGCGTGGAAAAGATTATTTTTCTCCCAGTACTCATACCATTTCTTCTCAAAGGATTTCGGGTCATAGACCTTAGGGATGTTGCTTTCTTCTGACATTCTTGCTTCCTCCTGTTTCATGAAACTAAAAAAGCCCTTCCGTCCATCTGGACGAAAGAGCCTGCTTTCGTGGTACCACCAAAATTCCCGGAGAGATTCTCCGGCTCAAGACAATAACGCCGTCGCGCGCCGCTGCTTACTCAATTCTGCAGGGAAACTCCGAAGCGACCTTCCACTATCCTGCGCGGGAACTCACACCAACCGTTCCTTCTCTGAACCGCCCGACCGTGTACTCCTCTTCTTCATCGCTTATAAACTGTATTATCCCATATACGCTATCTTAGCATAACACCGAAGAGTTTGCAACGAATAAAAGAAAGCTCTGCCGCATTCGACAGAGCAAAAATTTCTGGTGCGGACGAGAGGGGTCGAACCTCCACGCCTTGCGGCACTGGATCCTAAGTCCAGCGCGTCTGCCAGTTCCGCCACGCCCGCATTCTATCAAATTATCAGTAATACCATCGCTCTAGTTTTCTATATAACTAAGTATCACTCGGCAGCGTGGCCAGTAGGCATTCACTAAGCTGCTAAAGCAGCAAGTGCCTGCGATACGCCACGCCCGCATTTATCAACCTTATGATTATATACTTTAGTAAATCAATGTTGCAATTCTAGCATGAACAATAAACTATGTCAATTTTCACGCTTATCTTCTTCAATCAGCTTCGTCAGCAGCTCTTTCGTTATATCCTTTTCCGAATAAAGCTGAATACCGTTTCTTTTCAAAAGCGCAGCACATACGCCCTGCCCTTTTATCTTAGTGTGTGAAAAAGTGCCGTTATAAACAGTATTCACCCCGCATGAAGGACTGCTCTCCTTTAATATTGCGACGCACGCATTATGCTTCTTTGCTGTCTCAAGCACAATCTCTGCGCCGCGGAGAAATTCAGCCGTACAGTCTTTTCCTGTCGGGCTCTGCACTGCCGCACGATTTTCCAGCACGTCCTCTCCCACACCGTTCTGTATCTCCACCGGCTCCCTCGGGCGCTGAAGTCCTCCAAATGTTTCAGGGCAAACAGGCACAAAGCGTCCTTCTTTTTCTGCTTCCTTCAAAAGCTCCTGCAAATTATCTCCGCCGTCATATTTTACCTTCTGCCCCAAAAGGCAGGCGCTTACAAGAATCATACTGTTCCTCCGAAAATTTTTATTCACTTTAATCAGTATACCAATTCTTCAAAAGAAAAACACCCCGTCACAACGAACGGGGTGCATGTAAAGCATGTATTTTTTATCGCATAAAGGTCTGACTTGCGAGATTTGTGAGCATAGCAAGAAGCTCAGGATATATACCCGTACCGACAGTAGCTATGACAGAAAGCAGTACCGTCGCACGCACACCAAAGGGTATTCTGAACGCCGTGTTAGCCGTTTCTTCCTCAGGCGTGAGGTCTCTGTACATAGCTTTCGCAACAAGCAGATAGTAGTAAACGGAAATCATGGACATTACAAAGCCTATAAATGCCAGCCACAGATATCCGCGTTCAACTGCTGCCGTAAAAATATACATTTTACCCGAGAAGCCTGCCGTAGGCGGTATACCTGCCATGGAAAGCAGCGATACCGTCATTACTGCCGCAAGAAGCGGAGCCGACTGAGCAAGGCCTGTCAGATGCGTATGCGTTGTACCGCCGCGGTATACTTCAACGCATGTAAGCACCGCAAAAGCACCCACATTAGCAAATACATAAAGCATTGCGTAGAACAGAACTGCTTTCATTCCCGCAGCATCTGCCGATGCTATACCGCACATCATGTAACCTGCCTGTGCGATTGAAGAATATGCCAGCATACGTTTCACGTCTGTCTGACGTATCGCCATTATATTGCCGCCAACCATACATATTGCCGCAAACACTGCCAATAAAGGTATCCAATATCCGCCAAGAAGCGGGAACGCTGCATACAGTGCGCGCATAAATACCGCTATTCCTGCTGCCTTCGAGCCCATAGCCAAAAGTGCCGTAACAGGTGTCGGTGCACCCTGATAAACATCAGGAGCCCACATATGGAACGGAATTACCGACAGTTTGAAAAAGAAACCGATCATTACAAGCACAATGCCTGCAAGACCAATGGAAAATACCATCTGGATGCTTCTGCAGATAACAGCAAAATCAAGGCTTCCTGTTGCACCGTAAACAAGACTGATGCCATAAAGCATAACGGCTGTGGAACCGGCTCCGACAACCAAATATTTTACCGATGCCTCGCCCGAATCCGGCACATCCATACGCTGCCCCACAAGGACATAGAAGGAGACTGTCATAAGCTCGAGTCCTACAAACATGGTAAGCAAGTCGTTTGCCGAGGCCATTACACACATTCCAAGAAGTGCTGCCATCAAAAGCGTATAAAACTCACCCGGACTCTTTATATTTTTCTCAACATAATCAAGTGAGAAAAGGACGCTGAAAAGCATTCCGAGAATAAACAGCTGCTTAAAGAAAAGTGCATAATTGTCCTCTAAAAACAGCCCGTCAAAGAAGGTCATGCTCGGTCCCGTATGATAAAGCCCGAAGGTATATACAAGAGCAGCCAAAAGGCCCGAAATGACGAGATAGCCTATACCCCTGCGTGTCTCCTTCTTCGGAAGAACGAGATCCACCGCCAGAGCCACAGTCATAATGACAAGAATAAAAATCTCTGTAGATACTGCCCAGAAGTTCATCAGAATCCACCTCCCAGCAGCATAGGTACATCAGAAAGTGCGGCCAGCATTGGAGCAAGAGGCTGTACTCCTGAATCAATAACACGCATCAAAAGCTCAGGGAAAATACCAAAGCCTACGAGGAACAGTCCAAGCAGGAGAAGAGGAAGAACCTCCACGCCCTTCTGGTCTTCATACTGAGCAAAATGCTCGTCCTTCGGTCCGAAAAGCACCTTTGCAAGCATTCGGAGAATATAGAGTGCCGTAAATATGATACCCGCAATCGCGAGCACCGCAAAGAACGGATACACTCCGATAGTTCCCATGAAAATCGTGACCTCAGGAACAAATTCAATGAGTCCCGGAAGGCCCACCGAAGCCATGCCTGCCAGCATAAAACCGATAGTCACGCGTGGGAAATAATGTGCCAGTCCCTTCAGGTCAGGTATGCTTCTCATGTGAGTTTTTTCGTATACATATCCAATCTGGGAGAAAAACAGCGATGCCATGATACCGTGAGCCACCATATTGGCTATGGCGCCGCTGATGCTTACAACATTCAGTGCCGCAAAACCGAGGAGCACATAGCCCATGTGTGAAACGGACGAATAACCGATTATGTATTTGAGATCCTTCTGCACCATAGCACAGTATGCCGCATACATTACGTTAATCATTGCAAGTCCTGCAATGAGAGGCGCCCAGAACTTCGCGACAAGAGGAAGCACCATGAGGCCGAGTCGGATAAGACCGTACCCTCCTATTTTCTTCAAAACACCGGCATGAATCATGGATACTGCCGTCGGCGCACCCGCGTAGCCGTCAGGAGACCAGCTGTGGAACGGGAACATGGAAAGCAGTGAACCGAAGCCTGTGAGAAGAAGCAGGAATACGAAAATCTGGAATTCCGCGCTCATATTTCCCATCTGGCTTGCCATAATGAGTGCCTGTATGTCGAAGGTTCTCTGCCCTGCCGGGTACGCGCCCAGATAAAGCGACACAATACCCACAAGCATGAACGCCGAACCCATCAGAAGGAAAATCGTCAGCTTCATGCCCGAATATTCCTTCGGAACACGTTTCGTCGAACCCCAGATAAGCACCATAATATAAATAGGAATTACAACGACCTCATAGCAGAGCAGGAATATGAAAAGGTCGCATGCAACAAAAGTACCTGTTACACCTGCAATGAGGATGAGCAGCAGAATAAAGAATTCCTTTGCTCTTTTCTCTATGTTCCATGAACTGAACACAGAAGCCAATCCGATAACATCAGTTAGCAGGAGCATTGGCAAAGAAATGCCGTCGATTCCCAAAGAATACGAAACCCCTAAATCTGTTACCCACGGAATCTGCTCTGTGAACTGCATACCGCCAACTGCCGTATCATACGCGGCATAAGCGTACAGAGTCAGGCATGTCGCCAGCCCCATAGCCGCCGCCGCAAGCATACGGATCTGCTCACGGGCTTCACGCGGCAGGAAACAGATTACCAGTGCCATCAGAAGCGGTGCCAGGAGGACGGTGGATAAAAGAGGAAAACCCATTAAAATGCACCTCCCAGCAGATTAAGAATACGAACCGCATAGAAAACACTATACGCCACAAGAACAATAACTCCGCAGTAGAACACAGCCACGTAACGCTGAGCCTGTCCGTTCTGCAGTGCGGTAAACACGCAGGAAAGGCAGCCTACACCCTTTGCAAGGCCGTTTACCACACCATCGACAACGTGCAGGTCAAACCAGTACAGTACAGCGCCGAGCTTGTCGACGAAAGTATTTCGCACAATCGTGTAAAATTCATCAACATAGTATTTGTTATAGCTGAGAGTGTAAAGAATACCAAACCGCTGCGCCAGAAGATGCGCGGAGAAGCGTTTTGCAACATAAATCTCATACGCAAGCGCAAACGCAATAAGAGTCAGCAGAACGGAAGAACCGGCAATCATAAAATCAATATGCTCTTCCTGAACCGCACCGAAATACACCCATTCACCAAAGCCCGCGAAATGTCCCCAAGCACCACTGACAACCGCAAGCACTGCAAGAACAACAAGCGGCATACGCATATAGGAATTTGTTTCGTGAGCAGGGCAGTCCTCTCTGACCTCTCCGAAGAAAGCGACGAACAAAAGACGCGCCATGTAGAACGCTGTCAAGAATGCCGTAGCCGCAGCCAGAAGATAAAGCGGCATACTTACCTCAGCGGCAGCAGCAAGAATCATATCTTTGGAAAAGAATCCCGCAAACGGCGGAACGCCTGCAATAGCCAGTACACCTACAGCCATACATTTGAACGTTGTAGGCATACGGTGCCGCAGACCGCCCATCTTAAAGATATCTGCTTCCTCGTTCATAGCCTCGATAACCGCGCCGGCACAGAGGAACAGCAGCGCCTTGAAAAAAGCGTGCGTCATGAGATGGAACATAGAAGCCGTCAGCGAACCCACACCCAGAGCAAGCATCATATAACCGAGCTGGCTTATGGTGGAATACGCAAGAATGCGTTTGAACGGACGCTGGGTTATTGCAATCGTCGCGGCAAAGAACGCCGTAAATCCGCCAATCCATGCGATAACAGTCATGACTGCCGGCAGAGCGCTGAAGATAAAATACGCGCGTCCGACAAGGTAAACGCCGGCAACAACCATCGTCGCTGCATGAATCAACGCCGAAACAGGAGTCGGGCCTTCCATAGCATCAGGCAGCCACACATGAAGCGGGAACTGGCCTGATTTACCGATAGGTCCGATAAAAAGCAGAAGCCCTACAACCGTCATGAATCCCGTTCCCGAAATCCAGATATAGGCCGGAACAAGCTCCTTTAACTCCATGAAATCCAGCGTACCGAAGGTAATCTGCAGAAGCAGTATACCCAGCAGCATGCCAAAATCACCGATACGCGTAGTGATGAATGCTTTTTTCGCGGCTTCCCGCGCAGAGATTTTGTAATAGTAGAAACCTATAAGAAGATACGAGCAGACACCGACAAGCTCCCAAAATGCATACATCTGCAGGAAATTTACAGAGATAACAAGTCCCAGCATGGAAGATGCGAAAAGTGACAGGAATGCGAAGAAACGGCCTGCCCCCGGATCATGCTCCATGTATCCTACAGAATAAATCTGTACCAGCAAAGCTACTGTTGTGACAACGATGAGCATCATAGCTGTCATGGGATCTACAAGCACACCCATAGAAAGCTCCAGGGTTCCCATCTTTGCCCACAATACCTTCTGAATGAACGGATTGTCCATCGTTATCGGACCGCTGATTACCGCAGCCAGCACTCCGAGAGCAAGCAGGAAGGACACCGAAATCATTGATATTGCAATCTTCGCCGAGATACTTTTATCAAGCCGTGTGAAGAACCCTATAACAACAAAGGCCAGTGCCGGAAGCAGCGGGATAAGCCATGCGTGTGTTAATGCAAATTCAGACATCCGTAAGCTCCCTCCTAACCTTTCATATTATTGAGTTCATCAATGTGAATACTTCCGTGTTCGCGATAAATACGAAACGCGAGAGCAATACCGACCGCCACCTCGGAAGCTGCCACCGCTACCGAAAAAATAGCCATAAGCTGACCTGAAAAATCCTGAAACGGACGATAGTGGTTAAACGCAACGAGGTTGATATTTGCTGCGTTGAGCATGAGCTCCACACACATGAGTGTTGAAATAATGCCCTTTTTCGTCAGAAGACCGTAAAGTCCGATAGAGAAAAGCACCGCAGCGAGAAGAAGAAAATGCGCAAGTCCCACATGAAGCGACCAATTAACGATGTCCATTACAGAAAGGGAGAATATATCTATCATGATTCATGTGCCCCCTTTGCAAGAACCAGTGCTCCTATCATCGCTATGAGCAGAAGTACTGCCGCCACCTCGAAGGGAATGATATATTTCGTGAGCATCATATCCGCGAGGCCTGTCACGGAATCACCAAGGTCAACGGTAACATTTTTGAACGGCGTAAGCAGCGTGACGAGAGCCATGCAGCAAAAGAACATCCCTGAAATTACCGCCGCACCGACTCTGCACCAGATATTTCTGGACGGATTCGATTCCGACATATCATCACGGCGGGTAAGCATCAGCGCCATGACAATCAGAATTGCAACCGCACCGCCATAAACCAGGAACTGCACTGCCCCAATAAACGGAGATGACATATAAATGTAGAGACACCCTACGCCGATAAATGATGCTGTAAGCAAAAGCGCGCTGTGAACTACATTCTTACAGAGCACAACACCGAGAGCAGAAAGTACCGAAACCCACATGAGCGCGTAAAAGACACTTGCGTCTATAAGCGTTCCCATATCGAGGTCTGCCGCGGTTCCCATGCCCCAGTTAACGACACCGTGTATGAGATTCACTGCTTCATTCATTCGGCTTCCCCTCCGTTTCTGTCTTTTCCTCCGCTTTTGCGCCTTCCTTTTCAGGCTTTGCCGCTTCAGCAGGCTTCGGCGGTACCGGTTTTTTCGGGACGATTGGAGGTGCCGGATTAGCCGCAGCCGCCTCCATGACCTGCTTCAGATACTCTCTGTCAGAATCCGTCAACACCTCATAATCAAAGGCTTCTCTGTGATATGCAGATATTTCGTAATTCTGATCCCAGTGAAGACCGTGAAGCGCACAATTCTCGATGCAAAGGTCGCAATACATGCAGCGTCCCATGTGATGTATATAGCTTGTCAGATGTCTTTTGCGCTGCGCGTCGGTAACTACCTTAAGCTCAATGGCTCCGTTCGGACATGCCATCGAGCAAAGCTGACATGCGATACATTTTTTGTAGTCAAGCTTCAAATGACCTCCGCGGAACCGCTCCGGCATCGGCAGCTTTTCCTCAGGATAGCAGAATGTCGCCTTTTTCCCGAAAAAATGCTTGAGGGTGACACGCATGCCCGTTATTAAACCTTTTCCAAACATAAACTGTCATTCCCTCCTCACATCATCGAACGCCATACATAAACGCCGATTCCCGTGAACATCATATTTACGAGTGCAAGCGGCAGCAGCACCTTCCAGCTGAATGAAAGCATCTGGTCAATTCTTGTACGCGGGAAGGTCCAGCGGAACCACATGAATACAAACACCATAAGGAGCACCTTAAGCCAGAACCACACGACACCCGGCAGGAAAGGTCCATGCCATCCTCCGAGGAAGAATGTGGTCGTAAGAATAGATATAGAAAGAAGATTTGCGTACTCCGCCAGGAAGAAAAGCGCCCAGCGCATGCCGCTGTACTCGGCAAAAGGTCCTGCGACAATCTCCGATTCATCCTCAACAAGGTCAAAAGGCGTACGATTCGTCTCAGCAGTTGCGGTTATTATATAGATAATAAAGGCAATCGGCTGAAGTACGATAAACCATACGTTTTCCGCCTGCGCCGCAACAATATCATTCATGCGCATAGAGCCTGTTATCATCACAACACCCAAAAGCGAAAATACCATCGGAGCCTCATAGCTGAGCATCTGTGCCACAGTACGCATTCCGCCTATGTATGCATATTTGCTGTTGGACGCGTAGCCGCCCATGAGGAAAGGCAGCACCGACTGTGAGGATATCGCCAGGAGCAGAAATACACCTACATTAACATCCGCAAAAACCGCCCCCTCATCAAAGGGAAACAGTCCGTAAATCAATGCCGACGGCACAAACAAAAGCATTGGAGAAAGAGCCCATACAACACGGTCACACCCGTTTGGGATTATATCCTCCTTGCTCATGAGCTTCAGCATATCAGCTATAGGCTGGAGAAGTCCGAAGCGTCCGCCTACACGGTTCGGTCCAAGGCGCACCTGCATAAAAGCGCAGACCTTTCTTTCCGCATAGGTAAGAACTATCGCTGCAGTCAGAATAACGGCAATGCAGGCACCAAGCCCGACGAACTTCATGACTATATCAGTCAGAAGCTCATTCCCAAGAATATACAGAATGAGACTGCGCAGCCATTCGGCAGCCGCTCCCACGGTTATATTTTCCATTGCGCATTCTCCCTTCAGCAGTCTACCTCGCCCATCAGAGGATCGATGGCCGAGAACGCAGCGACCGAGTCGCCGATAAGATAACCCTTGCACATATCATTAAGTCCCTGCATATTGACGAAGGACGGTCTGCGGATATGTACGCGGTACGGCTTTGTGGAGCCGTCGCTTACAATATAAAAGCCAAGCTCTCCGCGCGTACCCTCCGTACGGCTGAATACTTCTCCCTTGGGAGGACGCAGTACCTTCGGCACCTTTGCCATGAAAGGTCCCTCAGGAAGTCCGTCAAGTGCCTGCTTTACAATCTTCGCGCTTTCAAAAATTTCATTGTAGCGTACATTGAAACGGTCCCAATTGTCCCCGTTCTTTCCGGTTACAACATTGAAATCGAACTTCGGATATACACTGTAGCCGTCAACCTTTCGGATGTCGTACGGTATACCCGTGGCACGGATATTCGGACCCGTCATGTTATGTGAGAGCGCAGTTTCCTGCGACAGTTTTGAAATCCCCTTAAGACGGCTCATGAAAATCTCGTTCCCGAGAAGAATCTTTTTGTATTCCTCCATAAATTCAGGAACATGCTCCAGGAATTTATATGTTTTCTCAATAAACTCAGGCTGAACATCACGATTCACACCGCCTATGCGGATGTAGTGGAACGTCATTCGCGCGCCGCACACGAGGTTAAATAAATCCAGAATCTCCTCGCGGTCACGGAAGGTATAAAGCATACCTGTGCTGGCGCCCAAATCAATAGCCAGGGACCCGATAAAAACAAGATGGCTTGCTATACGGTTCAGCTCCGCAACAATAACGCGGATATATTCGGCACGCTCCGGCACCTCTATTCCGGCAAGCTCTTCCACCGCACGGCAGTAGCCGAAGTTATTATTCATAGAAGACACGTAATCAAGACGGTCCGTGTATGGTACGCCCTGAACATAGGTACGATTTTCAAGCATTTTCTCGACACCGCGGTGCAGATAACCCATGATAGGTGTAGCACTGATTATATTTTCTCCGTCGAGCTCAAGCTGGACACGCAGTACACCATGTGTACTTGGATGCTGCGGTCCCATGTTAAGGGTATATGTTTCTGTACCCGCCATCTCAGTGTCCCCTCCTCGTAATACGCTCCACAAACGGTGGTGCAATCTGCTTGTAATCCTTTCTGAGCGGATGTCCCGGGAAGCCTTCCCAAAGCAGTATACGGCGAAGGTCCGGGTGACCCGTGATATTTATCCCCATAAGGTCATATACCTCGCGCTCTTCAAACTCAGAACCCGAAAATACGGAAGTAACAGACGGAATCTCAGGATTTTCATGGTCGAGCTTCACCTTGACTGTAATCCATAAATTCTCATCTGCGGAATCTTTGCACGTATCCGCTGTTTTCCATGCAAAAAGATGATATACCATCTCAAAGTACGTCTTGTAATCAACAGCAGTGAGATTTTCCATGCGGGTAAATCCCATTTCGTCACGCAGGAACTTCAAAAGAGCAATAAGCTCATCAGCAGAAATGTAGACTGCCGGCTTTGCTTCCTCTCCCGAATATTCCGCAGCAGGAAATCTGCGCTTTATATCCTCCAGCGCCGCTGCATCAACATACGTTTTCATACTCCTGCCACCTTCTTTTCCTGCGGTGCAGTCTGCTCTTTAAGCTCAGGGTGCATAATAAGCTCCTTGAGTTTAAGCATTCCTTCAATAAGAGCCTCAGGACGCGGCGGGCATCCCGGGATATACACATCTACCGGAAGAATTGTGTCGATTCCGGGCACAACAGCATATGAATCAGCAAACGGACCGCCGGCAATTGGGCAGTTGCCCATAGCGATTACATATTTAGGTTCCGGCATTTCCTCATACAGACGGACAATCGGTGTCGCCATCTTCCATGTCAGCGTTCCCGCAACAATAAGCAGGTCTGCCTGACGCGGACACGGACGGAATACCTCATATCCGAAACGCGAAAGGTCAAAACGCGCCGCGGCACAGCTCATCATTTCAATTGCGCAGCATGCCAGTCCCGAAGAAAGGGGCCAGATGGAGTTTCCATGAGCCCATTTGAAGAGCTGGTCTACTTTCGTTACGATGACATTATCTTTAAGAATCGGAGGTACAATATCCACTATTTCCATGACAATGCTCCTTTCTTCCATGCATACCAAAGTCCGAGGCCCAAAATCCCGAGAAACAGGAACATTTCAAGCAGCGCGAAAAGTCCGAGCGCCCCGAAACGTACTGCCCAGGGATAGAGAAAAACAGTCTCGATATCAAACACAAGAAAAATCAATGCATAAAGGAAATATCCGATCCTGTACTGCACATAAGTTTTTCCTATTGTATCTACACCGCACTCGTACGGGATTCCCTTTTGCTTCGTCGGATGACGCGGCTGCAGCAAAAATGCAGGTATAAGCGCTGTAACCGGAAAAATCAGGGTTACAACAAAAAAGATACCAAGTCCTCCAAAATCTCCCATGTTTTTCATTCCTTCCTGCCTGTATACAGTAAACAATATACTTCAATATGAAAGAACGGCTATCGCATGCAGCGCACACGATAACCGTATGTTTTATTCCTCAGGTCCGGGCTATATGTATATCACCCGCCACAACACAGACCCCTTTCGTTTACGCAATAGTTGAGCAAAGAAACAAATTTATTTCGTTATCCAAAATAACTACGAAACCTAGTATACCTCTTTACACTTACTAATGCAATACTTTTATTTAAAAAACTATTATGTAAACTATGGGTTTTATGTATGAATATATCATATTACACTATCAAATCAACAACCACAAAAAATGTATACATTTGTAACTTTTATGGCATAAAAAAAAGAACGCTTTCGCGTTCTTTTTCGTTTTCAGTTAAAACAAATCATCATCTGCTTCATTAAGGCGTCTGTTGATTGTTGTAAGACCTTTATAAATCATAGTAAGATCAATATCATTGCCGCGGGCTTCCATGTATTTCTCAATCTTGCGTTTTACACGCTGGAGCGCATTGTCGATGGATTTGACATGCCTGTTGAGGTCAACGGCAATCTCCTGATATGAATGACCGTCAAGATAGCTCATGAGAACACGCCACTCGAGGTCGCTCAGTATGCTCTCCATCTTCTCGGCAATATCAACAAACTCCTCACGGCTGATAATAAGCTCTTCCGGGTCGGACACCCTGACTCCCGACAAAACATCAAGAAGTGTGCGGTCAGAGTCCTCATCATATATTGGCTTGTTAAGTGAAACATAGGAATTAAGCGGAATATGCTTCTGTCTCGTTGCCGTCTTGATAGCCGTAATAATCTGGCGTGTCACGCAAAGCTCCGCAAATGCACGGAAAGACGACAGCTTGTCATTGCGAAAATCACGGATAGCCTTATAAAGGCCAATCATGCCTTCCTGAATAATATCCTCACGGTCCGCACCGATAAGGAAGTAGGAACGGGCTTTCGCACGGACGAAGTTCTTATATTTATTTATGATGTAATCGAGTGCCTGCTTGTCGTCATTATCCTTGATGGAAAAAACGATATCCTCATCACTCAGATTATCGAACTCGCTTAAAACCTCTTCGTTTGTCTGCGTAGACGTTTCTATCTCCATCCGAACATCCTCCCGGCAGGCACAACGTGCACTGTAATGGCCCCTCATTCCGATGCTATAACATGAATTATAAACCACGAACCCACGTCCGTCAAGGCATAGGCAATTTTGGATACATAATAAGTGCTATTATCCTATATAAAGTCAAATGTTCTGTCAGTTTTTCCCTTTTCTGAGGGCATCCAGAATGGCTGCCGTATCTCGGTCTATACGCCCGCCTATCTCATTTCGCGAAACAACCGCTGCTGCAGGAATAAGATAATCCTTTCTCAGCAGTTTTTTTACGCGTTTTACCTGCTTCAAAAGTTCCCGCGACGGAAGCCTGTAGGCACCTGCTCCCAGTATTACGCTCTGCTCTGCTCCGTCCGAGGTAACAACATGAACCTCACGTCCCATTCGCACAGATTCGTACGCCAGCCTTTCAATACAGCTGTCCGCAGTCTCACCCGGCGCTGTGTATATTACCGTAAGATGCTTTCCACGTTTCTCTTCATGGGCTTCGTCCGTAGTAAAGAGCGCATCAAAGACAACAGTCACATCATAGCTTTCATAAGCTCCGTATTCCTGCATAATGTGAAGAAGCCTGTCTCTTGCCTCAGCAAGCTCTCCTCTGGAAAGCTTTTCAAGTTCAGGCCATGAGTGGATAACATTGTAGCCGTCGATAATATAATGTTCTCTTTTACGGCTCATGTTTTCCGCCCTCTTTTACTTTTTCCTCCGCTGCCTCAGAACTTCATACATCAAAACAGCTCCCGCAACCGATGCATTCAAGGAATTGATATGTCCTACCATAGGCAGGCTCAAAATGAAATCACAGTTTTCTCTGGTGAGACGTGCAACACCGTGACCTTCTCCGCCTATTACCAGCACAAGCGGCCCGGTAAGATCTGTCTCATCGTATGCAGTGCCGTCCATGTCTGCTGCCGCCACCCAAAATCCTGCTTCCTTCAGCTGCTTTAATGTCTGCACTACGTTTCCGATTCTTGCAACCGGCACGTATTCAACGGCTCCGGCAGAGGTTTTCGCAACCGTTGCGGAAAGCGGGCAGCTGCGGCGTTTCGGGATTAATACACCGTCAACGCCTGCAGCGTCGGCAGTACGGAGAATAGCGCCAAGATTATGCGGATCCTCCAGTTCATCAAGCAAAACAAGGAACGGGGCTTCTTTATCCTTTACCTTTTCCAGGATATCGTCAAGCTCCGCGTAAGGCACAGGAGAAGCATACGCAAGAACGCCCTGATGACGGTGCCCTGCCGCTATATCCTCTATCTTGCGGCGCGATACGGTTTCCGCGGGAACACCACGTTCCTTTGCGAGCGCGATAATTTCACGCACCGATCCCAGATGGTCGCCCTCTGCAATCAGCAGTTTATTTATTCCCCGGCCGCTCTTCAAAAGCTCAGTCACGGCATTACGGCCGACAACAACATCGTCAGGAAGCTCCGACGGCTTTTCCTGCCGTGCTTCACCCCGCGAAACACGTTCTTCTGTGCGCTTTGGCGGGCGCGGCTTTCTGTCGTCTGATTTGTTTCTTTCTGCGCGCGTTCTTTCTGCGCGGTTCTTTTGTTTCTTTTCCATCTTACTTCCTTATTCTTCACGCATACGAATCATTTCATTGAATTTTCCGCATGTCATATTGCCCTCAGGGCATGCACCCGTCTGCACGCAGGATGCTCCCGCGTTCTTAAAGAGAAGCGGAGCGGCTTTTTTGACTTCTGCCAGCATCTTATACGCAAGCGCACGGATTTCCCACTGCGCGCGGTTGCAGCAGCGAAGATTAAAGAAATGCATGAGTGAACGGGCATTCATGGTAACAACGATTTTCGTCTCTGTAGCATTTGCGAGCACGTAGCGGGCATCTTCTTTAGGAACTCCAAGCTCAGTGAACTCGTCATACGCCTCACGAATTGTCTTCATCAAATCCTCGAATTTCGCCTTTGCCTCAGGCTTTTCGGCAATAGAAGGAGGAATTATATATTCAAAATCATGCGCAGCGACGTAGCGCTGTGACTGCTGGGAATACGATGCCAGCCTGTGACGTACAAGCTGATGGGTAAGCACACGGGAAATTCCCTCGATTCCGAACGTGAAGGATACATGCTCAAATGTAGAAGCATGTCCCATCTCTGCCAATTTTTTCACGAGATTCTCTATCTGCGTATCGCTCATTTTTTCCTTGAGCTCCTCCGCTCCGGAGGGAGAATAGCAGAGACGTGCCGCCATTGCGACAACCCTTTCGGGATTCGGTGTATGTTCAAGCAAAGTTACTTTTATCATAGTGCTTCCCTCTTTACTTACTTTCTTTCTTCGTCAAATTCATAAGCTCCTTCGAAATAGCCTGAAAGGATGCTTCTGTTATTTCTTCCAACCGTTCAAACTGCTTTGTAAGGTACAGTGTTCCCAAAAGCGCCTCAAAGCCCGTACTCATATGATACTCCCGTACACTTGCAGCCCGCGGGGCATGGCTGTGTGCATTGCGCCCACGCTTAAAAATACTTTTTTCTTCCTCTGTCAGCATGGGCTCAATGGCAAGGTACGCCTTCGCCTGCCACACCGCTGAAACAATCTGGGCGCTGAAGCTGTTCAGTATCTGAACCTTGTTCTGCTCATAGGAAAGCAGCCGACCCCGCACAAAAAGATGAAAATACGCATCACCCACGTACGCCGCAACAAGCGGGCTCAAAGTACGCACATCAACATCGTCATAGCGTTGGCGTATACCGCCTGCTCCGTCCGGCTCAAACATCATAGCAGTGAGCTTCTGCAGCATTTCAAACTTCATGCGCGCTCCCACCGTGTTCCGGCAGCCGTATCCTTAAGTACGATGCCGCGTTCCTTGAGCATATCGCGGATTTCATCCGCACGTGCCCAGTTCTTTTCCTTGCGTGCCGCGAGACGTTCCTCAACGAGAGCATCAATCTCCGCATCCTCATCAGTTTTGGATTCTTCTTTTGTCTCGAAGATACCGATGATTTCGGCCATATCATAGAATGCTTCCTTCGCTTTTGCGAAGTTAGCGGAATCGAAAGCCGTTCCCTGATTAACAACGTCATTGTAATAGACATTGATATCCTTGGCTGCGGCAAAAAGGTAGCTCACAGCAAGAGCCGTATTGAAATCGTCAGCCATTGCCGTGTAGAAGGCTTCTTTTGCCTCCAGCAGAGAGTCCGCAAGAGCCTTTGCCGTATCCGCAGTACCTTCAAGCTTCGAAAGCTCTTCTGCATTGCGGCGCGCATTGTCAAGACGTGTAAGACCTGCCTGTGCGTCCTTCAAACGCTCATCGCTAAAATCAAGAGGACTGCGGTAATGTGTCTGCAGAATAAAGAATCGCAGAACCTCTCCCGGATATTTTTTGAGAATGTCCGCAACGGTAAAGAAATTGCCGAGAGACTTACTCATTTTTTCTTCGTGAATAGTGATGAAACCGTTGTGAACCCAGTAATGCGCAAAGCAGTCCTCGCTGCCGCAGAAAGCCTGAGACTGAGCGATTTCGTTCTCATGATGCGGGAAGATAAGATCGCTTCCGCCGCCGTGGAAATCAAATGTGCGTCCGAGATATTTAAGTGACATTGCCGAGCACTCAATATGCCAGCCCGGGCGTCCGTTTCCCCACGGGCTTTCCCAGTAGGGTTCTCCCGGTTTTGCGGATTTCCAAAGTGCAAAATCCATGGGATTCTGTTTGCGCTCATCAACCTCAACTCGTGCTCCCGCCATCATATCGTCGAGGGAACGTCCGCTGAGCTTGCCGTATCCCTTGAATTTTTCAACGCTGTAGAAAACATCACCGTCTACAACATAAGCATATCCCTTGTCTACAAGGCCCTTTACCATATCAATGATGTCAGGAATCGTCTCAGACACACGGGGATACAAATCCGCACGGCGCACATTAAGCGCGTCCATAGATGTAAAGTACACGTCTATATTGTGGTCTGCGACTTCCTTCCATGTCTTCCCCTGTTCGTGGGATACACGGATAATCTTATCGTCAACATCAGTAAAGTTTTGAATATATCTTACCTTGTAACCGCACTTTGCAAAGAAACGGCGAATTGTATCCCATGTAACGAAGGGACGCGCGTTGCCGATATGCGGGTCGTTATACGGTGTAACACCGCAGACATAAATACCGACCTTACCTTCTTCAATAGGCTGAAACGTTTCCTTCTGCCGCGTAAGAGTATTATATACCTGTATTGTTCTCATACTTTATCTCACAGCTCCTGTCGAATTATATCTGCTATTCCATAGCAGAGAATATGCTCTCCGTTCTCGTCCTTCATTCTTTCAAGCTGGTCTACGGAATAGCCGCTTGCCCTGAATACAAGCATAAGCTCATCACGCGCTGCCTGTGCGGCTTTGTGCGCATTTTTGAGTTTAAGACCTACATTACCGGTCATACGAAGCATATTCAATTCATTCTCCGTCATAAGGCAGGCAGTACCTTTTTCATTGATTTCCTCAATATAATTCATTGTATTGTCTCCTTCATTACGTCATCGCGCACCTTTATCAAGCAACAATGCGCCAACTCTTATTATAATGCCTTCAATCAAAGTTTGCCATAGGCAAACTTTCCTCTGCGGCATTTCAACGAGGCGGGAGATATGCTCACCGCCTGTTATTTGTCCCAGCCCCCACTTACAGAAGTGGGGGACATCTTTTGCCGAGTTATACAGCTAATAACATAGTTTTGCTATAGAAAAAGCCGCCGGAATTTCCGACGGCTTTACAGCTTTCGCGTTTATTACTTCTTGTCAATCTTCGTGATGTCTGCACCGAACCATTTTTCGGAAATCTTCGCCATGGTGCCATCCTTGCGC
>NZ_CDXDFU010000049.1:0-19745 GCF_978017985.1 Schwartzia sp. (in: firmicutes)
GTCAAGTCCGCCGTAGCCGATATCATAGCTCCAGCCGTCGCCGCCGATAATCCACTGGGAGCGTTTGACGAAGAAGTCCTTCTTGTCATAAATCTTATTAAGAAGCTCATCCGAGCCCTTCTCTTTTTCAAGAAGCGCGGTGAGCTTATCTGCACGCTCGCGTGTTCCTTCACCGTTGTTTATATTATCGAGCCAATCCTGCAAAGCTGCCTTGAGTTCATCAGAGCCTTTTCCTGCTTCAATTGCAGCACGGAAATCGTCAGCCAGCGTCTCACGGACAGCCTTTGTTCCGAGGAACATACCAAGACCATATTCAGCATTATCCTCAAAGAGGGAATTTGCCCATGCCGGGCCATGTCCCTGCGCGTTTTTCGTATACGGCATGGACGGTGCGGAAGCGCCCCAGATAGAGGAACAGCCTGTAGCATTTGCAATCATCATGCGGTCGCCGAAAAGCTGCGTGATAAGCTTTGCATACGGTGTCTCGCCGCAGCCTGCGCACGCGCCGGAGAATTCGAGCAGCGGCTGCTCGAACTGGCTGCCTTTGACAGTCTTTTTGTTCATCGGATTCGGTTTTGCAGCAACTTCCTTGACAGCGTAATCGAATACCGGCTGTTTATCAATCTGCTCACCCAGCGGCTTCATGACAAGAGCCTTGCCCTTCGGTGCCGGACATACCTCTGCGCAGTTGCCGCAGCCAAGGCAGTCCTTCTGGGATACAGCGATTGTGAAGTTGAGGTCCTTTGCACCAAGCGCCGGTTTGAATTCCATTGCAGACGGTGCTTTTCCTTTTTCCTCATCCGTTGTAAGAACCGGACGGATAGCAGCATGCGGACATACGAAGGAGCACTGGTTGCACTGGATGCAGAGGTCGCTCTGCCATTCAGGAACCAAAATAGCAACGCCGCGTTTTTCGTATGCGGCAGAGCCTACATCGAAGGTACCGTCCGCATAATCGGTAAATGTGCTGACAGGAAGCTTGTCACCCTCCTGACGGTTCATAACCATCTGAATGTTCTTCACGTATGCCGGTACATCTTCCTCAACCTGCGGAGCATCAGCCGCATCCTTCCAGGAAGCAGGTACCTTGACCTCGATAAGAGCCTCAGGGTCAATACCCTTATCAATGGCTCCGTTATTCATATCAATAACCTTCTGGCCCTTGTTGCCGTAAGAGGTAACAACGGAATCCTTGAGGTACTTGACAGCTTTATCAAGCGGAATGATATTAGCAAGCTTGAAGAATGCCGACTGCATAATCATATTGAAGCGTCCGCCAAGGCCAAGCTCCTGAGCAATCTTTACCGCGTTGATAATGTAGAATTTAATATTGTTGTTTGCAATGTAACGGCGCATAGCTGCAGGCAGATGCTCGTCAAGCTCAGCCTCAGTCCAGGTCGTGTTCAAAAGGAATGTACCGCCCGGCTTGAGTCCTGCCAGAAGGTCATAGCTCGTCACATAGGACTCCTTGGAGCAGGAGATAAAGTTAGCCTTGTTTATAAGGTACGGGGAACGAATCGGGGACGAACCGAAGCGGAGATGCGAAATCGTGATACCGCCTGATTTCTTGGAATCGTAAGCAAAGTACGCCTGTGCATACATATCCGTATTGTCACCGATAATCTTGATAGCGCTCTTGTTTGCGCCGACAGTACCGTCCGAACCGAAGCCCCAGAATTTGCACGCCGTTGTTCCCTCCGGTGTGAGGTCTACATCACTCTTTGCCGGTGCAATAGAAGTATTCGTTACATCATCCTCAATACCGATTGTAAAATGATTCTTCGGAGCATCCTTCTTGAGTTCTTCAAACACACCGAAAATCTGGTCAGGAGTAACATCCTTACCGCCGAGACCGTAACGGCCGCCTACGACCTTGCGTGCTTCTCCGCTTTCAAAGAAAGCCGAGCATACATCGAGATAAAGCGGCTCACCGAGAGCACCCGGCTCCTTCGTACGTTCGAGGACAGCAATTTTCTGAGCCGTCTTCGGCAGTGCCTTGAAGAAATATTTCAGTGAGAACGGACGATAGAGGTGTACGCAGAGCACACCGACCTTTTCACCGTTCGCGTTAAGATAATCAACAACTTCCTTGGCTGTCTCGCAGAAGGAACCGATTGCAATGATTACGCGGTCAGCATCGGATGCGCCGTAGTAATCGAATACATGATGCTCACGGCCTGTAATCTTGGCAAGCTCAGCCATTGTTTCCTCAACAAGGTCAGGAATTGCCTCGTAGTAGTTATTTACACTCTCACGCATCTGGAAGTACACATCCGGATTCGTGCTTGTACCGCGGATTACCGGATGATCCGGATTCAGAGCGCGGTGACGGAACTCCTCAACAGCCTTATGGTCAAGAAGCTTATCGAAATCCGCGTAATCAATGACCTCAATCTTCTGAATCTCATGTGATGTGCGGAAACCATCGAAGAAATTAACGAACGGAATACGACCCTTGATTGCGACAAGATGTGCAACAGCAGCGAGATCCATTACCTCCTGCACGCTATTTTCAGCAAGCATCGCAACACCCGTCTGACGGGCAGCCATAACATCCTGATGGTCGCCGAAAATGTTCAGCGAGGATGTAGCAAGCGCACGCGCACTGACATGGAACACGCCCGGAAGAAGCTCACCGGAAACCTTATACATGTTCGGAATCATGAGCATCATGCCCTGGGATGCCGTATAGGTTGTTGTAAGCGCGCCTGCCTGCAGGGAGCCATGTACAGCACCTGCCGCGCCGCCCTCTGATTCCATTTCAATCAGGCGAACCTTCTGGCCGAAAAGGTTCTTCTTGCCATGGGCAGCCATTTCATCAACATGCTCTGCCATCGGAGATGATGGAGTAATCGGATAAATTGCGGCAACGTCAGTGAACGCATACGAAACGTATGCGGCCGCTGTATTGCCGTCCATTGTTTTCATGTGTTTACTCATACTGAAAAATACTCCTCCTTTTGAGTTGCAATTGGCTGAGCGGAGGCGATCCACCGCCACCGCACACAGTATAATCACGTGTACGCCATTTCTACCATTATACACCGCACTAAAAAGATTGTAAACGTGAAAAAAATCTTTCGTATTGTACACAAAAAGCAATACAAAAGATAATTTTTGAAAATAATGCAACATATTATACTTGAATGAATTTTCTAACAAAACTTTTGTTTATTTCTTAAATACATTCAGCGGTCTTTTGCCATCCCCGGCATTAACAGATCAATATATCTGCCCATGTGTGCAAGATCACTGATTTTCTTGGCACGGATAGTGTAATAGCTTCCGCAGTTGGAGCAAGAAAGGACAATATGATTCCCTTTGAGCTCTGCTGAAATATCATTGTGTCCGCAGGAGCAGGAAATACATCCGGTAGATGCCATCTCCTCAATTCGGTTCAATATCCCGAGAAGAACTCTCTGCTTCTCAATAAAATGCTTTCCGTCACTCGGATGAAGCGCTTCAAACTCGGCCTGATTAAAGGCGAGAAGCTCCTCTATCCTGCGGCGGTACCCTATATACCCTAATTCAAAATGATCTTTTCTGCAATAAATTTTTTCGAGCTGCAGCGAATGAAGTTTTTTCAGGAGGAATACAAATCTGTTCGTCTCTCCGCAGACGACACAGTCCATCTCTATGGATATACGGTTGCCGTCAAGGCGCTCAAGCACAGCCTGCTCATGGCCGCACGTATCGCAGCGCAAAACTGAGCGTCTTGCGTCGCTGAAATATGGTATCTCATGCACATGAATCTGCCCGCAGCGCTGACAATAAAAAGCTGCGCAGCACGCTTCCCGTATAAGCATCGTATCGTCCCTCCTATCATTATTTCTGATTATGGTTCATCCACATTTCTACTTATGATTATTCTATATTCAAAACGAAAATCCTTCTTTTTGAAGGCTTTTTTATAAAAAAACGACCCGCCATATCAATAATGACGGGCCGTACCATAGTATTCACTTATTGAATTGTAAGGGCCGCTGCAATGAAATCGCGGAACAGCGGATGTGGATTGTTTGGTCGGGATTTAAGCTCCGGATGGAACTGCGAACCGACAAACCACGGATGATTCTTGACCTCTACCACTTCAACGAGGCTGTCATCCGGCAGTGTACCTGCAATGACCATACCTGCTTCAGAAATCTGCTTGCGGTATGCATTATTAAACTCGAAGCGATGGCGGTGACGCTCCTCAACGAGCTCTTCGCCGTATGCTCTGCGTGCGTTAGTACCGTCAGCAAGCTTGCACGGATACGCGCCGAGACGCATTGTGCCGCCTTTTTTGACGACGTCCTTCTGCGAATTCATGAGCGCGATAACAGGAGCTTCCGTATCTTCGTTGAACTCCGTGCTGTTTGCGTCTTCAAGGCCGCATACGTGACGTGCAAACTCAATGACAGCGCACTGCATTCCGAGGCAGAGACCAAGGAACGGAATATTGTTTTCACGGGCATACTGAATTGCCTTGATTTTTCCTTCAACACCGCGGTCGCCGAAGCCGCCCGGTACGAGAATTCCCTTGCAGTTTGCAAATATCTCGGAAAGATCTGTCTCACAGCTTTCGATTTCCTCGGAATTTACCCACTGAATGCGGACATCGCAGTCATTTGCGATACCTGCATGATGGAGAGCCTCAGTTACGGACATGTAAGCATCCGGAAGAGCTACATATTTACCGACAACAGCAACCTTGACCTTCTTGGTCGGGTGGTTGATTTTGTAGACCATGCGCTCCCAATCTTCCATATTGGCAGGGGAAACATCCATGTTGAGTTTCTCAAGAACAATACGGTCGAGTCCTTCTCTCTGCATCATGAGAGGAACTTCGTAAATAGTGCTTGCGGTGCGGTTTTCAATGACAGCATTAACATCAACGTCACAGAAAAGCGCAAGCTTCTCTTTCATTTCTTTGGAGAGGGCCTTTTCCGTACGGCACACAAGAACATCCGGCTGAATACCGATTCCGCGGAGCTCCTTGACGCTGTGCTGAGTCGGTTTTGTTTTGAGCTCTCCTGCTGCGGAAATGAACGGCACGAGTGTTACATGGATATAGAGCACATCGTTCTTTCCGACCTCTTTTTTGACCTGACGGATTGCCTCGAGGAACGGAAGGCTTTCGATATCGCCAACCGTACCGCCGATTTCCGTTATAACTACATCAGCGTTGTCAGCCTTTGCAACATCATACACACGCTGCTTGATTTCATTAGTAATGTGAGGAATAACCTGTACCGTGCTGCCAAGGTAATCACCCTTGCGTTCCTTATCCAGTACATTCCAGTAAACCTTTCCTGCCGTAATATTCGACATCTTTGAAAGGTTGATATCTATAAAACGCTCATAATGTCCGAGGTCCAGATCCGTCTCAGCGCCGTCGTCCGTTACAAAAACCTCACCATGCTGATACGGGCTCATAGTACCCGGGTCGATATTGATATACGGATCAAACTTCTGAATAGTAACCTTGATACCGCGGTTTTTAAGAAGGCGACCCAAAGAGGCTGCCGTGATTCCTTTACCAAGAGACGACACAACGCCGCCCGTTACAAAAATATACTTTGCCATGCTTCTCCTCCTAACCTTGAAACAATCCCTGATCAGTCTTCCTGGATGCTCTCCAGAAGCTTCTCGCGGCGGCGGCTCGATTTAGATGCAGCCGATGCAGAAGACGACGATGAAGAAGACGCATGCGAATGCTTCACTTCAGGCGGATTCCATTCTGTCAGGCCCCACATCCCTTTACCCGTATACTGGAAACGGCTGTCCATATTGATGAGGGTGTAGACCTCAGATATCGTCTGAGAAAGCGACTGTACAGGTTTCGCCTTCTTCTCAATTACATCAAGCACAAGATCCTTATAATACAGAGGCTCACCTTTCTGCGTGAGTACATAATAAGCAATGTCGGTTTCCGTGCTCTTCAAAAAATCCATTCTCTCTCTTCCTTTCATTACAAATCTTAAATATGTGATGGAATAGGATTACATTTTTTCCGGTGCTGAAATGCCGAGGATACCAAGCGCATGACGGATAACCTGCTGAGCTTTTCCAACAAGAGCCAGTCTTGCGCCTGCAAGCTCCGGCTCAATTCCCATTATGCGGCATTTGCTGTAGAAGCTGTGGAACAGGGACGAGATATCGTACGCAAAACGTGCAATACGCTGCGGTGCGAGATCTGCAGCTGCCTTTTCCACTTCTTCCGGATATTCTTCGATTTTCTTTATAAGTGCCAGTTCCGTATCATCCGTAAGCAGCGAAAGCTCCGGAGTGCCTGCCGAAAGGCCCGCGCCCTCCGCCTGACGGAAAATGCTTGCAATGCGCGCGTGCGCATACTGTATATAATAAACCGGATTCTCGTTTGACTGCTTCTTTGCGAGATCCAGATCAAAATCAAGCTGACTGTCCAGTGAACGCATACAGAAGAAATAACGTGCCGCATCCGTTCCGACCTCTTCGATAAGCTCCGCCAGCGTTACACTCTGTCCCGTACGTTTCGACATCTTGACGAGTTCGCCATCGCGGTACAGAGCGACCATCTGCAGAAGCAGAACCTTGAGCTGTTCAGGGTCCTTGCCGAGAGCCTTCATTGCTGCCTTTACACGGCAGACGTAGCCGTGATGGTCCGCGCCCCAGATGTTTATAAGACGTCCAAATCCGCGCTCGTATTTATCGCGGTGGTATGCGATATCAGCCGCAAGATACGTCGGAACTCCATTATCACGGATTACGACGCGGTCCTTATCGTCCCCGTAATCCGTGGAACGCAGCCAGAGTGCGCCGTCCTTCTCGTAAATATTGCCGTTGGCTTTAAGCTCTTCAACAGCCTCGCGGACCTTTTCGGGATGCAACGTGCGTTCACTGTACCACAGGTCAAAGGTTACATTAAATGCTTCCAGATCCTCTCTCAGAGCCGCAAGCTTTTCTTTAAGAGCAACCTCCTTGAATACCTTCAGACGCTCTTCTTCGTCCATGGCGAGGTATTTATCGCCGTCTTTTTTAATGATACGTTTTGCCGTATCAATAATATCAGCGCCGTGATAGCCGTTCTCCGGAAACTCGACTGTCTTTCCGAACTGCTCAAGATAACGCGCATTTACAGATGCCGCAAGATTATCAATCTGGTTGCCTGCATCATTTATATAGTACTCACTTGAAACCGGATATCCTGCCGCGCGAAGAAGATTTACAAGAGCGCTTCCTACTGCTGCTCCGCGTCCATGACCTACATGAAGAGGGCCCGTCGGGTTCGCGCTGACATATTCAACCTGTGTAGATGCGATATTCTTCTTTGGAAGGTTTCCATACTCCTCCCCTGCAGCTATTGCTTTTGCCAGACCGTCATAAATGACATTGGACTTCAGATAAAAATTGATGAAGCCCGGGCCTGCAATCTCCGCCTTATCAAGCTCCGCAAGCTGCAGGCGGTCAACGAGCTCCTGCGCTATCTGGCGCGGATTTTTATGAAACGCGCGTGCAGACTGCATAGCAAAATTCGTTGCAAAATCGCCCATTTCTTTTTTCGGCGGAACCTCAAGCACGATGTCCGGAAGCTGTGCCTCAGGAAAAACACCGTCTTCGATTCCCTGCTTTGCGGCAGCCGCGATTGCTGCCGACAGAATATCCTTGATCTCCAAAGAACTTCCTCCTAAACTATCCTTCAATTCAAACGGTCAGCTTCGCCGGCCGCCATGCTTACTTCAATATGCAGCAGATTATGACTCTGTGGCTGTCCGTTTATGGACACGTCATATCCGATATCAACCCGGCCTGTAGCCGTCCCGTACTCAATAGCAAGCATATCGGTCATAATGACCATTTCAAGATCCCCGTACGGAGTGCGATACTGGCTGACGCTCTTTTCACTGAGCGCAAAATGCTGTTCCATCTCAACTCCGCCATGACGTAAAAGCGTCATGGAATCCGGCGCTATCTTCAAAATCGTAGCCGTCTTTCCGACTTCCTCCATGGAAGTATCATCATACAGAACATAATGCTTGCCGCTCTTATAATAATGACGGCCTTCCGTTACCATCTCGATGGAGCTTTTTTCGCCCATGAGATCCTTCTGCTCGCCGCGTACTCGGACAATAACACGCTCCAAGCTTTACCCTCACTTTCATAAAACAAAGAGGCTATCCTCAAAAAAACAATCTTTATTATTATATCTCAAGGCGTCTTTTACGTCTATGAAAATTTGCTTTTTTTACAAAAAAAAGAGCAGAATCCGAAGATGATTCTGCCCTGCGTTTTCATTTATTGCACTGCGATATTCAATTCCATATTTTCTCCGCCCAAATCCATAACAACGACGAGATACTGCTCTCCGCTGATTTTAATCTGGAAATCCTGACCGACAGTCAAGCTCGGAGTCGAAATATCGACCTCATAGCCCATAGCTGTGAGGTTGGTTGCTGCATTTGCTGTCAGCATGTTGGATAACTCCGAAAGAGCACTCTGTGCCATGTCGTCCAAAGTCTCAACCGGCATTCCCATCATCATCTTTGAAGCGATAAATTTCGCGGACTGCTCAGTCATGTTATAGACAACATTGCCGCGAAGACCTTTCGTAAAACCGACGATAAGAGATACGCCGAGACTTGCGCATGTCTGATTCTTTACGCTCATACTGACACGTTTCGGAACATCAAACCCCATCTGCGGCATGACACTAACGAGGGCATCAATAAATGGATTAACGAGTTTTGCATCCATCAGTTCATTCCCCCTCCGCGAAACCAATATTCATGTAGATATTACCGACACGGGTCTCCGCCGTAATAACAAACGAAGCCATCTTGAAATTAGCAATACGTATATTGCTTCCCGCAATGGTTCCGGGCGGCGAAATTCTCATCTCACTGTCATGCAGATCGTTGACAGTAGATGCTCCGCGTCCGACTATGATATTTGCCGCCTCTTCGACAGCATCGCTCGCTTCCTCTTCCGTGAGTGCCGAATCGCTTTCCTTCCCCAAAAGCAGGCACGCGAACTTGCGCATTGTATCATGGTCCATATATACGATTGCGCGTCCCATCGGAGTTCCCGTAAGACCGATGATGACAGCGATACCGTCTACATCCAGATAGTTTCCTCCGGCGAGCTTTGACGTAACCTCGCTGTGTACTCCCACAAGGCTGAACAGGCTCTTTTGGAGAACCTTCACAAAAGCATCGACATAAAGCTCCTTGAGCTCGCCGATCTTATCCGAAATATCCTGACACAGGAATGTCAGTGCATCTATAAGTTCATTAGGGTTGACCGGCTTCTGCAGGAATGAGCTGATACCGGCGGAACGCCCCTGAGCGATAAGGCTTGCGTCCTTCATCGCGCTTATCATCAAAATACGTGCCTGAGGATCAATCTCTTTGATACGACGCGTACATTCGATACCGTCCGCATCAGGAAGATTCATATCCATTGTCACTACATCCGGTTGGAAGCTCTGGTATTTCTCAACAGCCTCCGCGGAGCTGCATGCAATTTCGCACTCCCCGAAATTGGTCTTAGATAAAATATTCTGCAGGATTGAACAACTCACCCGCGAGTCGTCCACGATTAAGACTTTAAGGCGTTCCATTCTTTTCACCCATTTCTTTTAGCATAGAAAATTTTATTCTGAACCTCTAGCTCTTATCATATCATATTTATATACAGATTTTCATGCTCTGCATAAAATATTTTATGTCCCGAATCTATATATAGAATTAATTCGTTATTTATGCCAAAATCCCTGCATGGAAATGAAAATTTTTTAAAAATTTATTTATCATCCATACGCGACAGAATAGTACGTGCCACATAAACACCGCTTGCGCCCGCCTGTGAAAGCCCTCGGGTAACGCCGGCTCCGTCTCCTGCCGCAAAAATATTCTTCAGCGACATCTCCAGTTCGTCTGTCAAAGAAATACGTGCGCTGTAGAATTTGACCTCTACACCGTACAGCAGCGTATCATCATTCGTCATGCCCGGAGCAATATTATCGAGTACCTGAATCATCTCCATGATATTGTCGAGATGGCGCTTCGGCAGTACCAGCGAAAGGTCTCCCGGCGTAGCTGCCAGCGTCGGACGGGTAAAGCTCTTCGCAAGACGCTTCGCGTCGCTGCGGCGTCCCTTGAAGAGGTCACCGTAGCGCTGCACAAGAGCACCGCCTCCGAGCATGTTTGAAAAAGATGCTATGCGCTTGCCGTATTTATACGGTTCGTTGAATGGCTCCGTAAAATGGTTGCTTACGAGCAGCGCAAAGTTCGTATTATTGCTCTGCAGCTTCGGATCGCTGTAGGAATGTCCATTGACCGTGATGACACCGTCCGTATTTTCCGTAACGACGTGGCCGTGCGGATTCATGCAGAATGTACGCACCAAATCTCCATAGCGCTTTGTGCGGTAAACCAGCTTAGCCTCATATACCTCATCCGTAATATGGCTGAATACCGCATCAGGAACCTCAACACGGACTCCGACATCAACCTGATTGTTAAGGAGCTTTACACCAAGGCGCTTGCACTCATCGCTGAACCATTCGGCACCGGCACGTCCCGGTGTAACAATAAGATACTCTGCCGATACTGTCTCACCATCTTCAAGAACAACCCTGTTATCACCATCACCATTGGATTCAATATTTTTTACCGGAGTGAGGAAACGGAACTCAACCTTATCCTTCAGATACTCATATATCCTTTTAAGCATAGAAAGATTGTTTTCCGTTCCAAGATGGCGGACACTGGCATCGAGAAGGTGCAGATCATAGCCTATAGCCAGCTTCCCGAGATTACTGCCTTCAGTGGTGAATACCTTTGACGGCGCGCCATGCTTCATATTAATTTTATCCACGTAATTGATGAGCTTCATGACCTCTTCATCATCAAGATACTCATTCAGCCAGCCGCCAAACTGTGTCGTAAAGTTATATTTGCCGTCGGAAAAAGCACCTGCTCCTCCGAAGCCTCTCATGATGCTGCATGGATTGCAGCAGATGCAGGTCTTAACCTTTCCCGTGGATATAGGGCATGAGCGGTTATAAATATCCTTTCCGCTTTCAAATACAACGATTTTTAATCCCGGTTTCTTTTCAATCAGCTCATACGCGGCGAATGTACCCGCCGGTCCTGCTCCTACGATTGCAACATCATACTGTTTCATCTGGCTTCACTCCATATTGAAAAATAAACAACCAATTAATCATACCATATTTTGCCATTCCCCTTCAAATCATGGTTTACTTATCATATTACGGTTAAAACACACCACACTTTCATCTGTGTTTTACCAGATGAAGTTTTGCCGTTGGCAAAACTTGAATTAATGCGTTATAATACTTTTCGTATGCACTTTTGCCATCTTATTATATGGAAGGAGTGTCCGTTTGTGACACAGAACATTTATATCATTATTGCATTTATCTTCTATCTTCTGTGCATGATGATGATTGGCGTATATTATTACCGCCGCACACATAACATGGCCGATTACATTCTCGGCAACCGAAAGCTCGGTGCATGGGTCACCTCGATGAGCGCGGAGGCCTCGGATATGAGCGGCTGGATGCTCATGGGACTCCCCGGCTACGCGTATGTCGCAGGACTCAACGCCGGCTGGATTGCCCTTGGTCTTGCCCTCGGAACCTTTGCAAACTGGAAATTCGTTGCCGCACGCCTCAGAAAATATACGGAGCTTGCGGACAATGCTCTCACCCTGCCGGGATTCCTGCAGAACCGTTTCCATGACAGGAGCAATCTGCTGAGAATCATACCTGCAATCTTCATTCTGATTTTCTTCGTCATATACACGTCTTCCGGTTTTGTTGCAGGAGGAAAGCTTTTCGAAACAATTTTCGGACTGCCGTATATATGGTCCCTCTGCCTCGGTGCATTTGTTGTAGTTTTTTACACCTTCGTTGGTGGATTCCTCGCTGTTGCATGGACGGATTTCATACAGGGCGTCATGATGTTTTTCGCTATTCTCATTGTTCCTGCAATGGCTTCATTTGCACTTGGAGGTTTTCAGACAACAGCGGAAGCAATCTATGCAATCAATCCTTCCTTTTTCAATCCGTTTACAAAACCTGACGGTTCGATGATAGGCATTATCGAATGCATCTCGCTCCTTGGATGGGGACTTGGGTATTTCGGTCAGCCTCACATTCTCGTACGCTTCATGGCAATACGCTCCTCAGGAGAGCTGAAGCAGGCAATGCACATTGCAATGACATGGGTGGCAATCTCTCTTTCAGCCGCAGTATTCGTCGGAATGGTAGGCAAAGCTTACCTCACTCACTCACTGACGGGGGCAAATACAGAAACAGTCTTCCTCGTAATGACAAACGAGCTGTTCAGCCCGTTTGCCGCAGGAATCGTTCTCTCAGCCGTTCTCGCGGCAATCATGAGCACGGCATCCTCGCAGCTTCTCGTTGCGGCATCTGCTTTTGCTCAGGATTTCTACCACACCACAATCCGCAAGAACTCATCAACGAATGAGCTTGTCTGGGTAGGACGCTTCTCCGTCCTCGGTATCGCTCTCATAGCAATACTCCTTGCAATGAACCCTCAGAACCTCATTCTGGACATCGTTGCTTACGCGTGGGCAGGCTTCGGAGCAGCCTTCGGCCCTGCACTTTTGATGGCGCTCTTCTGGAGACGCACCACATCCCGCGGTGTAATTGCCGGCATCATCGTCGGCGGTCTCACCGTATTAATCTGGAAGCAGTTCGCATGGCTCGGGCTCTACGAAATCATTCCGGGCTTTATCCTCTCCCTTGCCGCAATCTGCATTGTGAGCAAGCTGGACAAGGAACCTTCCAAGGAAATAACGGACGTCTTCGATGCTGTAGAGCACAGCAATATCTGATATACATATAAAAATGCCGTGAGGAACAAAAATGTTCCTCACGGCATTTTTTCATCATGCGTCAGCCTTCGTTGTTATACTCATTGACATCCTTGTAAGCCCAGATCATACTTGCAATCCAGCCTGCAAAGCCGCCCATTCCGCCCGTCAGGAAGCTGACGACAAGGGTTGCGACAATCAGCATAAGAGCATGCTTTACGTTTGCATAAAGCATACCGATAGGTCCGAGCAGGAAAGTCAGAAGCAGAGCAAGCCACATTTTCTTCTTTCCATGATACTGAACCGGCGGAGCTGACTGCACATTAGTATTTGCTTCTGCAGCAGTACCGCATTCAGCGCAGAATGCTGCTCCCTCAGCTATTTCTTTTCCACAGTTTGAACAAAATTTAGCCATTTATAATTCCATCCTTTCAAAGCTTTGTATAACTGCCTTTAGCATTATAACGCATTCGTTCAAGTTTTGCCACAGACAAAACTTCTTCTGCCAGCGTTTCCCACAGGACTAGCTTCGCGTCGCAACGAGGCAGTAGATATGTTTACTGCCTGTTATATATCACTTTCTCCACTAAGCGAAATGATGGACATCTTTTGCCGAGTTATACCTCTATTGTTTAGATTTTGCCACAATCAAAATTTTCTCGTGGCATCTGCCCGGTAGTAAAAAGCAAACCGGCGAAGAGCCTCAGCCCCCGCCGGTTTAATTTTTACATGTAGTCTTCTGCGGTTTTCTTTTTCTTCTTTTCAATACCGCTTATCTTTGCGGATATGACCTCAACAACAACGAACAATATCGGTATAAGGAAAACACCGATGACTGTTGCGAAAACCATTCCTCCAACAACGGCGATACCCATGTTGTTACGGGCAGCAGCGCCGGCACCGGAAGCGACTGCCAATGGCAGACATCCGATGATGAAAGCAAGTGACGTCATGATAATAGGACGGAGTCGAAGTCCTGCCGCCTCGACAGCAGCTTTGACAGGGTCCATGCCTTTATCCGTACGCGCCTTTGCGAACTCGACGATAAGGATAGCATTTTTCGCCGCAAGACCGATAATCGTTATAATACCGATCTGCATGTAGATGCTGTTCTGCTGATTCAGCACGTACTCGGAGAGCAGCGCGCCGAAAATACCTGTCGGAACTGTAAGCAGTACGGCAAACGGTACGCTCCAGCTTTCATAAAGAGCAGCAAGGCACAGGAATACAAATACAAGCGCCATTGCAAGAACCTGCAGAGTTTTGCTTCCCGAGGTTTTTTCCTCACGGCTCTGACCGGACCAGTCAATATTAAAGCCTGCAGGAGCTTTTTCACGGACAATCTCTTCAATAGCATCCATAGCCTGACCGGAGCTATAGCCCGCGGCCGGATTGCCCTGAATCGTGACAGCGCGCGCAGCATTGAAGCGCGAGATAACCGATGCGCCTGTGGAGATACGCGGCTTCAGCAAAGTATCAAGAGGCACCAGCGTACCCGTGTTGCTCTTTACAAACACGAACTTAGCTGCTTCTGCCTCATTTCGATATGTTGTATCGGACTGCATTACGACCTTATAGGTACGTCCGAAACGGTTGAAGTCGTTGACCTCATATCCGCCGAAATTTACCTGCAGCGCCGTAAACACATCAGAGAGCTGTACTCCGAGGTTTTTGACTTTTTCGCGGTCCACATCGAACTGATATACAAGGGAATTAATCTTAAATGTGGAATAAACACCCTGCAGCTCAGGACGCTGATTTGCCGCAGCGACTATTTCTTTTACAATTCTGTCCAGTTCTTCGTCAGTATGTCCTGACATATCCTGCAGCTGCAGCGTAAAGCCGCCGACCATGCCAAGACCAGGCAGAGCCGGTGGATTGAATGCAATGACGGATGCTTCCGGAGTAACCTTTGCACCTTCTCCGAAAATCGTTCCGACAGCAGCCTTTATCTGAGTTTCCGGTGTTTTACGTTTTCCCCAGTCTTCATAACCGATGAACATTGTTCCTGCATTGGATTTGGATGCCGATGTCAGGACATCATAGCCCGTAATTGCCATGACATTTTTAACGCCCGGATTCTGCATGACGACTCCGTTCAGCCTCATCATTGTTTTGCTCGTCTGATTGAGGGAAGTACCCTCAGGGAGCTGAACAGAAGCAATAACAAAGCCCTGGTCCTCATCAGGAACGAATGTAGCAGGAACAACCTTGAACAGCGCACCCGAAAGTACTGAAAGAATAAGAAGGCTGAGTACGGCAAGCTTGACATTGCCCGTGAGCCACTTAACTCCGCCAAGGTAACGTTTGGTTATATTTTCGAACCATACGTTGAAGGATTCAAAGAACTTATCAAAGCGTCCCTTTTCCCCATTTTCCTGATGCGGTTTAAGCATTGTAGCACAGAGTGCCGGTGTCAGCGTAAGAGCCACAAATGCCGAAAGCATAACAGAAACGGCGATTGTCAAAGCAAACTGACGGTAAAGAACACCCATCATACCGCCGAGGAACGCGACAGGAACGAACACGGCCGCGAGGACGATAGCGATAGCGACAACAGGTCCCTGAACCTCGTCCATTGCGATTTCCGTCGCCGTCTTCGGATCAAGATTTCTCTCGCTCATATTACGCTCAACGTTCTCGATAACGACGATAGCATCATCGACAACAAGACCGATTGCAAGAACCATAGCAAAAAGTGTCAGCGTATTAATTGAGAAGCCGAGGATAAGGAACGAACCGAATGTAGCAATAAGCGAAACCGGAACAGCAAGCATCGGAATGATTGTCGCGCGCCAGCTCTGCAGGAACAGGAACACGATAATCATAACGAGAAGCAGTGCTTCAAAGAACGTCTCCGCAACCTCAAAGATAGATGCCTTGATGAACTCAGTCGTATCGTTGATTTCAACATACTGCATGTCAGGCGGGAAATCTCTCTTCGCTTCTTCGATAACCTTCTTGACTCCGCTGACGGTATCCATTGCATTCGCATCATTGGTAAGCATGATACCGAAACCGATACCGATTGTGCCGTTCGTATTGGATTCTACGGCGTTAGTACGCGCGCCTTCCTCTACGCGTGCAATATCCTTCAGACGCACAAAGGAACCGTTGGTTCCGGAGCGTACTATTACATTTTCAAAGTCCTCCACAGTAACGAGACGGCCTTCAACCTTGCCCGTATACTGCTTTTCCTGCGAATCAGGAGCCGGCATCATACCGACCGTACCTGCAGGCGCCTGCACGTTCTGCTCTTTTACGGCAGAAGTGACATCAGCGACCGTAAGCCCAAGCTCCGCCAGACGGTCCGGATTCAGCCATACACGCATGGAATAGTCCGGTCCGAAGATGTTGACATCACCGACACCGGGAACGCGCTTGATTTTATCAATAAGATAAATATCCGCGTAGTTTTTCAAAAAGTCGCGGGTGTATGTGCCGTTCGGGGAATACAGAGAACCGATGAGCGCCATATCCGAAGATGCTTTCTTCGTCGTGACACCTCGGGACTGTACGTCCGCCGGAAGGCTGGCGTTGGCGATAGCAACATTGTTCTGTACCTTGACAGAGTCCATATCGCCGTCCGTACCAAGCGTAAAGACAACCGAGAGACTGTATCGTCCCGAGTCATCAGAGCTTGATGTCATATAATCAACACCCTGCGTACCGTTGACCTGCTGCTCAATGACCTGAGCAACAGTCTCGTTTATAACGCTGGCGTTCGCGCCTACATAGGTAGTGGAAACCGAAACTGTCGGCGGCGAAATCTGCGGATACTGCGCAACAGGCAGATTAACCGCCGCCAGCATACCGATAATTACCATTATCACGGAAATGACTATGGCGAAAATCGGGCGCTGAATAAAGAATTTAGACAAAATGCAACCCCCTCACCATATTACGACGCGCTCTTTTCCGTCGGGGACGCGTTGAGTGTAAAGCCCATCTGCTCCGGCGTAACGTCCGTCACGTTCAGGTCCATTCCGGCCTGCAGTTTTGTAAGTCCCTCTACAACAACCTTGTCGCCGGCAGTAATTCCACTCTTAATAATATAGTAGCTTCCGACCTTTTCACCCAGCTCTACGGCACGGACATCGGATTTATTATCCGGTCCGACAACGATAACAAAGGTCTTTTCGAGAATCTGCTGAACCGCACGCTGCGGAACAAGAATTGCGTTAGGCACAACCTCGCCGCCGAGACGTACGCGGGCGAACATACCTGGGAGAAGGATTCCCTTCGGATTCTCAAACAATGCCTTGACCGTCAGTGTACCTGTATTTTCCGAAAGTGCACGGTCTGCCTGGACGAGCTTGCCCTGTATCGGGTAAAGCTGCCCGTTTGAAAGTGTTATTGAAACCGTCGCGTCTGTCATTTTGCCCTTGTTCAGATTGTGAAGATCCAGGAATTTAAGATATTCAGTCTCAGAAATGCTGAACTGAACATAGACAGGGTTAACAGAGCCCAGTGTCATAAGCGTCGTCTGTCCTGCTACAGCGTAAGTACCGACCGCGACATCATTGACGTCTACGCGTCCGTCCATCGGAGCGTAAACCATAGTATCATCAAGGTCTTCCTGTGCTTTTTTCAGAAGCGCACGATTTGCATCAACAAGTGCCTGATACTGACTTACCTGTGCACGCTGCGTAGTGACAGTCTGCTCGGAAATAGCGGCAGATTCCAAAAGCGCTTCATCACGCCTCAAATCAATAAGCGCGTTGTTCAAGGTAGCCTCCGACTGCGCGAGATTTGCGCGTGCAGAAAGCACCGCGGATTCATACTGACGGGAGTCAATCTTGTAAAGCGGCTGCCCTGCGGTTACAAACTGTCCGCCTCTGACATATTTCTCCATAATAGTACCGGATACACGAGGCATGATTTTGACCTCATCCAGTCCCCGTACCTGTCCCGCATATTCCGCGGACAATGGTGTATCCTGCTGAATTGCCATCATTGCTTTAACGGATACGGTGCCCGCCTGCTGCTGTTGCTGTCCTCCGCCGCAGCCTGCCGCAAAGAACGAACCTGCTGCTATCATAGCTGCCATCGCGACACCCATCCATTTTTTCTGCTTCTTCAAAATGAATATACCCTCCTTCACCACAATGCTTCCACACGGGAAAGCCTTTGCGGATATCTGACTAAACAAGCAGATAGTAAACATCTATTTACTATCGTACAGTATATGGTATCTTATCCCATTATAAATGTCAAGAATTTTGATTTGCAAGCCCGCGGCTTCCAACGCAAACGAAAAGTGCCGCCGAATTTTCATTCATTCGAACGACACTCTGAAATCATCTCCTGCTGTGCGCGCGGTACTCGATATAGGCACGCTTGCAGTCGTTGTGATATGACTGGCTGATTGGGACACTGCTTCCATCCTTCAGCAAAAACGCATTCCGATTCATGGACTGTATACAGGCCAGGCGCACAGCAAAGCTCCGATGCGGGCGTATAAAATCCTCCGCCGGCAGCAGCTCCATAAGGCTGCCGAGCCGCATGTAAGTTTTTATTTCTTCATCCCCATGAATGATGCACGCCTTATCCACTACCTCAATATATCGTATTGAGCTGACCGGAATCAGCAACGGGTGATAATCGCAGATTACCTCCACCATGGCTTCCTTCGGCTTCGGAGCCGTCCGCCAAAGCCGCTCAAAAACCTTTTCCACTTCTCCGAAGGTAGCAGGCTTCAAAAGATAATGCAGAGCGCGTACCTCGTAGCCCGAAAGCGCGAACTCCATGCTCATGCTGACGAAAACAAATTCCACTTCTGTGTCCATCTCACGAACCTTTTTCGCAAGATCAATTCCCAGTCCGTTTCCAATATAATTATCGAAAAAGACCAGCGTGTATTTGCTCGGCTCAAAGACGCGCAGAAAATCCCCGCCTGAGGAAAACGATTCGATTTCAAAGTCCAGCCCGCGTCCTGCCGCGTACGAGTCGAGAATTTCCCGAAGCTGCGCCATATCCTTTTCGTCATCTTCCACGATGGCAATTCGCATGAGTCCTCACCTTCCTTTTTATGGTATAATTTACCATATAATTTTTGTGTGAAAATACATTTCATTATAGAAACGAAGGTATTCGCATGACGTTCATCATAGGCATGGCTTTGGGGATTACACTGATTCAGCTCATAGGTGCGTACCTGCGCTACCTGCCCTTTGAATCAAAGCTCAGCTCCGAAGAACGCGCCCGTCTTTGGAAGTACTTTCTTCTCTGGGCTCCCGTTACCCTGACAATATATGCCATATATTTTTATCATACAGAACTCGATGCCGGCTCCTTCAAGCGAGTCCAGGTTTTCGGGTGGCTGCCGTTCTTCGCATTTTCCCTCATTGTCATCCGCCACGAGGTCATACGTCATGTTTTCGTAGTTGGAATGCAGATGCTTTGGTATTTCTTGCTGCACACACTAAGCGGAGCGCTGATTCTTACACTGCTTCCGCCGCTTTTCGGGACAGGCGCCTATCGTCTTACGACGCAGACAGCTATTTACGTTGCCCTGTTCCTTGTGCTTCTTCCTTTGGAAAAACCACTCTTTCGGAAGCTTCTTCCCCCTCATCTTTTTTCCGGCAGCAAACTGGAGAACTGGTGCTTCGCAATCTTCCCCTTCGGACTCTGCTCCACTCCGCTCATCATGCTGATTGACCGTCCGCTGATGCATACGAAATCAGATATACTTTTGCGCTTCGCCCTGTTCTTCTGGGGTGTCATACTTTATCAATATTCACTGTACGCCGGTGAACGCGCCGCGCGTATACAGAACGACCTGCATACCAACGAGCTTGTGACTCAGCAGCTGGAAGCACTGAAAACCCACGCCGCGATGCTTCAGTCCAGAGCAGAGGATGTGCAGCGTGTACGCCACGACCTCCGTCATTACAACCGCCTTTTGGCAACAC
>NZ_CDXDFU010000050.1:0-2233 GCF_978017985.1 Schwartzia sp. (in: firmicutes)
AACGACCTTAAGCGTGCTTTTGTTGTCGCCGCAACGGATGGGCTTGATAAAGAGAAGGTTTCAAAGGCACTTATAGACAATCCGTTCGGAAACGGTTCAGAAAAAACACCTATTGTTATCCTGAAAAATTTCCGACAGTATCAGGAAAATTGATACAAAATGATACAATAAAGGGCGGTGCATCTGCATCGCTCTTATATTTTTGTAAACCCTTTGTTAGATTCAAAACAACAACTATTACTTATATTTATTTCTGCTTGCATTTAACAGAATTTTTCGTTATGATAAAAAATAAGAAGGGGAGGCACTTGCAGTGCATAGATGTGATGGCAGAGCGGCTGATGAGCTTCGACCGTTCAAGATTACAAAATATTTCCAAAAATATCCGGCCGGCTCAGTTCTGATAGAGATGGGAAACACAAAGGTTATCTGCGCGGCAACTGTAGAGGACCGTGTACCGTTGTTTCAGAGAGGAACAGGAATCGGCTGGCTTCGTGCGGAGTATTCGCTTTTACCGAGTGCAACTGAAACGCGTACAGCGCGTGAGTCTGCAAAAGGAAAACAGACGGGACGTACACAGGAGATACAGAGACTTATAGGACGTTCTTTGCGTTCAGTACTTGACCTGAAGGCGCTGGGTGAGCGCACGGTCATATTGGACTGCGATGTTATACAGGCAGATGGCGGAACACGCACCGCATCTGTGACAGGCAGCTTTGTAGCGCTGGTGCTGGCGCTTGACAGCATAATTCCAAAGGATCAGACATTTCCGGTCAAGGACTTCCTTTCGGCGGTCAGCGTCGGGGTATCGGAGGACAACGAACCGATTCTTGACCTCTGCTATGAGGAAGACAGCAGCGCCATGGTCGATATGAACGTGGTAATGACCGGCAGCGGAGAGTTTGTAGAAGTACAGGGAACCGGAGAGGGACGCCCCTTCCGGCGCGAAGAGATGGACACTCTGCTGGCGCTTGGTGAAAAAGGAAACAATCTCCTTATTTCATACATCAAAGACTGCCTCGGGCAGGAGCTCGACTGGCGGATTGGAAGCGTAAAATGAAGAAAATTGTTGTCGCTACAAAGAATAAAGGTAAAATCCGTGAAATGATGAACGCATTTGAAGGGCTCGATGTAGAGCTTGTTCCGCTTTCTGCATTCGGTGACATGCCGGATGCCGTTGAGGACGCTGAGACCTTTGAGGAAAATGCGCTTATTAAGGCACGGTTCTATATGGAAAAAACGGGAGAGGCATGTCTGGCGGACGATTCGGGGCTTGAGGTTGATGAGCTCGGTGGTGCGCCGGGAGTACATTCGGCCAGATTTTCCGGGTATCATGCGGACGACGCGTCCAACAACGCAAAGCTTTTAAGCGAGCTTGAGCGTGTGGGGAAAAAAGAGTCGCCTGCAGGGTACAGATGTGTGCTTGCATTCGTTGATACGGATGGTACCGAGTACACGGCAGACGGAGTCTGCCGCGGCGTTATAAAGCCCGTGGCACGTGGTGAAGGCGGCTTTGGCTATGACCCGTATTTCTATGTGGAAGACAATAAAACAATGGCAGAGCTTACGCTCGATGAAAAGGACAAAATCAGCCATCGCGGAGAAGCTCTGCGTGGCATGGCTGAGATATTGAAAAACTGCCTCGGATAAATACAAAATGCTTCCGGGACAGTCCTTTAGTGAAAAGATTTCTATAGAAAAAATGTATAGAAATTTTTTTATAAATAAGCAGGAATTTTGACATCAATGGCAAATATATTTATATATGGTATTTATTTGTGATGTCATGATTCATAACACAAAAGGAGGTTTTTGTTGTGCGTACTATCAAGACAGAAGAAATCACTGAGGTTGTTTCCCAGCTTTGCAAAGAAGCGGCCTACTATCTGCCTGAGGATGTCTACGAAGCTCTCAAAAAAGGCCGTGAGACAGAAGAATCCCCGGTAGGTCGTGACGTTCTCGATCAGATCATCAAGAACGCAGAAATTGCAAAAGCGGAGGATCGTCCGTACTGCCAGGATACAGGCCTTACAATTGTATTCGTGGAAGTCGGCCAGGACGTCCATATCGAAGGCGGTCTTCTTGAGGATGCAATCAATGCAGGCGTAGCAAAAGGCTATGTCGAGGGTTACCTTCGTAAATCCGTTGTTGCTGAACCGCTCTTCAACCGTGTTAATACGCAGAATAACACACCGGCTGTCATCTACACGAGCCTTGTTGAAGGCGACAAGAT
>NZ_CDXDFU010000051.1:0-5405 GCF_978017985.1 Schwartzia sp. (in: firmicutes)
CGCGGTAACTGTCGCTGTTCTGCCTGAGGCGGAAGAGGTTGAGGTAGAAATAAAGAACGAGGATATCAGAATTGATACCTATTGTGCTCACGGCGCAGGCGGACAGTATGTCAACCGTACGGAGACTGCGGTGCGCATAACGCATTTTCCAACGGGGATAGTCGTTCAGTGCCAGGACGAAAAATCTCAGCTCAAAAATAAAGAACAGGCTATGCGTGTTCTGCGTGCGCGGGTTTATGAGCAGAAGCAGCAGGAGCAGGATGCAGCTATGGCGGCGGACAGAAAGAGCCAGGTTGGTTCGGGGGACCGCAGCGAGCGTATCCGTACATATAATTTTCCGCAGGGGCGCGTTACAGACCACCGTGTCGGACTCACGCTTCATAAGCTTGATGCGGTTTTGAACGGAGAGCTTGAGGAACTGCTCAATGCACTCATTACGGCTGACCGCGCGGAAAAAATGAAACAGATGAATTGAAATTATAAGATGAGGTCGGGCGATATGGCAGACGAACAGGTTTGGACAATCGGCAGAATACTCAAGTGGTCGGAGCAGTACTTCCGGAGCCGTGGAATTGATACCCCGCGGCTTGATGCGGAGGTGCTGCTTTCGCATGTGCTCGGAGAAAAACGTATTTTTCTTTATGTGAATTTTGATAAGCCGCTGCAGAAGGAAGAGCTGGCTTTGTACCGTGAGATGGTGAAACGCCGCGCGGCCCGTGAGCCTGTGGCATATATTGTGGGGGCAAGGGATTTCATGGGGCTTCGATTTAAGGTTTCCCCGGCGGTGCTGGTACCGCAGCCTGATACAGAAACTCTTGTGGGAGCCGTAATGGACCGTCTTGAAGACAGCGGAGATTTACGTATAGCCGATATAGGAACGGGCAGCGGGGCCATTGCGCTTTCGCTGCTGCATTACATGCCGTCGGTGACCGCGGCGGCAGTGGATATTTCCGGGGAGGCTCTGGAGGTTGCACGGGAAAACGCGGTGAAGCTGGGGCTGGAAGACCGTGTGACGTTTTATGAGGGAGATCTTTTTGCGCCTCTTGAAGGGGAAAAATTTGCGGCAGTGGTTTCCAATCCGCCATACATTCCTCATGATGATATAGAGGGACTTGAGCCTGAGGTAAAGGCAGAGCCTCTCGGCGCGCTTGATGGAGGCGCAGACGGACTTGATTTCTATAGGCGCCTTGTTGATGAGGCAGGAAATCTTCTTGCGGATAAAGGTTTTTTGGCTATGGAGGTAGGCATTAACGAAGCTGCCGAGGTAGCGGATATGGCAAAAACAGCCGGCTGGGAGCGCTCTGAAATCATTGCGGACCTTGCGGGAATTGACCGTGTTGTTGTTTTATGGAAGAAGTGAAGTATATGCAGACCAAAATCATAAAAATAAATGGTGTCCGTGAGCAGGAAAAAGATTTTGAAGAGGCAGGGACGGTCATAAGAAACGGAGGACTTGTTGCTTTTCCTACGGAAACCGTATACGGACTTGGCGCGAATGGACTGAACGCGGAAGCCTGCGCGGGAATTTATCGGGCAAAGGGACGTCCTTCGGATAATCCTCTCATACTTCATGTCTGTGACCGTGCCATGGTTGATGTTGTTGCTGCGGAGGTTACTCCTCTTGCAGAAAAAATACTCGCGGCATTTTGCCCCGGGCCAATAACAATGCTTCTTCCCAAACGTAGCGCCGTGCCGGATTCTGTCACGGGAGGGCTCGGTACTGTAGGGGTGCGTATGCCTGACAATGACACCGCCCGTGCGCTTATACGCGCGGCAGGTGTTCCTGTTGCGGCGCCCAGCGCGAATATATCGGGGAGACCGAGCCCGACAACAGCCGAAGCAGTTGCGGCAGACATGGAAGGACGTATTTCTGTGATTCTTGACGGAGGGCCATGCCGTTTTGGAGTGGAGTCTACAATTGTTGACTGTACCGGGGATACGGCAGTCATTCTTCGCCCCGGTGCTGTGACGCGGGAAATGCTGGAGGAGGTCTGCGGCAGGGTTGAAATGGACCCTGCGCTTGTGGGAGCAGATACTGTTCCGCGTGCCCCGGGAATGAAATACACTCATTATGCGCCCAAGGCTCCCCTTACGCTTATTCACGGAAAGCCTGAAATGCTTGCAGAGGCATTCACGAAAAAAATCCGTGAGGAAAAAAGCACGGGTAAAAAGGTGGGCGTTATCGTGAGCCGCGGGCTTGCGGAAAAGCTGAAAGAGGATTTGCCTGCGGAGGTTATTGCAGTTTACGGCACACAGGGGAACTATCAGGAGATAGCAGCGCACCTTTACGAAGCACTGCGTTCCTTCGATCATAAAGATGTGGACATTCTGCTTGGTGAAGCGACGGAAGAGGATGGACTTGGCCTGGCGATAATGAACCGCTTCCGGAAGTCCGCAGGCGGACGTATTATTGAAGCATGACAGAGAGATCTTTCTTCGGAAGGATCTCTTTTTGTATGGAAATGTATACAAAAATTTCCGGGCACATCTTTCTCCATTTCTCCCAAATTGTATCTTGATGTGATACAATAAGTATGTATTTTTTTGAAAGGCGGAAGATAGTTTTATGAAGATTGTCATTGGCTGTGACCACGGTGCGCTTGCACTGAAGGACGAAGTCAAAAAGGTTTTGGCGGAATACCCGGATGTAGAGGTCAACGATGTTGGAACCTATACTGAGGAATCGGTAGATTATCCGGATATTGCCGAGAAGGTCTGCGCGGAGATTACAAGCGGCCGTTCTGACAGAGGCATTGTGCTCTGCGGAACGGGAATCGGTATCTCCATTGCAGCGAATAAGATTCACGGCATCCGTGCTGCGCTTTGCAATGATGTGTATTCTGCAATCATGTCGCGCCAGCATAACAATGCCAACGTGCTTGCAATGGGCGGACGCGTAACGGGCTTCGGTCCTGCCGGCGAGATTGTCCGCGCATGGCTCACGACCGAGTTTGAAGGCGGACGTCATGAGCGCCGTGTCAATAAAATCATGGCATTGGAAGAAAAATAATAGACTAAAAGAGCAATGTTGAGGAGGATTTTTGTATGGGAATTATGGATTCTTTGGCAAAGTCAGACCCTGAGATTAAGGCACAGCTTGATAATGAGCTGAATCGTCAGCGTAACAAGCTGGAACTGATTGCTTCCGAAAATATTGTAAGTAAGGCTGTTATGGAGGCGCAGGGAAGCGTTCTCACGAATAAGTACGCAGAGGGCTATCCCGGCAAGCGTTACTATGGCGGCTGCGAGTGCGTGGATGTAGTCGAACAGATTGCCATTGACCGTGCCAAAAAGCTTTTCGGCGCAGCATATGCCAACGTTCAGCCGCATTCCGGCGCTCAGGCAAATATGGCTGTTTTCTTTTCGCTGCTCAAACCCGGCGATACGGTCATGGGCATGAATCTTACGGATGGCGGCCATCTTACTCACGGCAGCCCGGTAAATATGTCCGGTACATACTTCAAAATCATTCCTTATGGTGTTGACAAAGAAACAGAGCAGATTGATTATGATGCTCTCGAAAAACAGGCACAGGAATGCAAGCCGAAGATGATTGTCGCAGGTGCTTCTGCATATGCGCGTATCATTGACTTCCCGCGTCTTGCCGACATTGCTCATAAAGTCGGGGCATATCTCATGGTGGATATTGCCCATATCGCAGGACTTGTAGCTGCAGGCCTCCATCCGAGTCCGGTTCCGTATGCAGATGTCGTTACAACGACAACGCATAAGACGCTCCGCGGACCACGCGGCGGTTTGATTCTCTGCAAGGATGAGGAGTTCGGAAAACAGTTTAATAAGGCTGTATTCCCCGGAATCCAGGGCGGACCGCTCATGCATGTTATAGCCGCAAAGGCTGTGGCTCTTGGGGAAGCGCTGAAACCTGAGTTTAAGGAATATCAGCAGCAGATTCTGAAGAATGCACAGGTCCTCGCTGATGAGCTTACGAAGGACGGTTTCCGTATCGTCACGGGCGGCACGGATAACCATCTTATGCTTGTTGATCTCAGAAGCAAAAATATCACGGGCAAAGAAGCCCAGAATCTCCTTGATGAGGTCGGTATTACGGCTAACCGCAACACGATTCCGTTCGAACCGCTGTCTCCGTTTGTTACAAGCGGTATCCGTCTCGGTTCACCGGCACTTACGACACGCGGCTTCAAGGAAGACGACATGAAGGAAGTCGCAGATATCATTGCACTTGTGCTTGATAACCCGACAAAAGAAGAAGCAAAGGAGGAGGCACGTAAGCGTGTTGCCGCTCTTTGCAAGAAATATCCGCTCTATGAGTAACAGGAGGAATATATAATGAACGAAGACCTTAAAGTAACGGTCATCGACCACCCGCTTGTGCAGCATAAGCTCACAATCATGCGACAGAAGGAAACGGGCTCCAATGAGTTCCGTCAGCTTCTCAGAGAAATTGCAATGCTTATGGGATATGAGATTACGCGCAATTTCCCTCTCGAGGATGTTGAAATCGAGACACCTGTCGCAAAATGCACTGCAAAGCGTATCGCAGGCAAGAAGGTAGGTATTGTGCCTATTCTCCGCGCAGGTCTTGGTATGCTTGACGGTATGCTGGACATTGTTCCTGCAGCCCGTGTCGGTCATATCGGACTTTACCGCGATCCGAAAACATTGAAGCCGGTAGAATATTACTGCAAGCTGCCTTCTGACGTTGCTGATCGCACGCTCATCGTTGTAGATCCGATGCTGGCAACGGGCGGTTCTTCGTCTGCGGCGCTTACCATGCTGAAGGAGCACGGAGCAAAGTCACTTATACTCATGTGCCTTGTTTCCGCACCGGAGGGCGTGCGTGTTGTCAATAAGGAGCATCCGGATGTTCCTGTTTACGTTGCGGCGGTTGACGACCATCTGAACGATAAGGGCTATATCGTTCCGGGTCTTGGCGATGCCGGCGACCGTATTTTTGGTACTCTGTAATTATCATCCCCTGCCTTGGCATCTTTTCGGGTGTTGGGCAGGGGATTTCCTTTAGAAGGGATTGAGCTTTATGAAGGTATTGGTCACGGGAGTTTCAGGGCAGCTTGGATTTGATGTTATTCGTGTACTGCAAAGGCGCGGGATAGAGGCCGTTTCCGCGTCAAGAAAGGAAATGCCTCTGACGGAGCCTCCTAAATGTGCTTCGTTTATAAAGGAAACAAAGCCTGACGCAGTGATTCACTGTGCCGCGTACACGGCAGTTGATAAGGCGGAGGATGAGCAGGAGCTTTGCAGACTTATAAACGCAGAGTCTGTGAAAAGCATTGCTGAAGCATGCGATGAGACAGGAGCAAAGCTCATATATATCAGTACGGACTATGTTTTTCCGGGGACCGGAGATTCTTTTTATAGCGTTGATGACAAAACAGGTCCCTGCAACGCATACGGGAGGTCGAAGC
>NZ_CDXDFU010000052.1:0-26177 GCF_978017985.1 Schwartzia sp. (in: firmicutes)
GGTGAAACAGCATGATGTTCAAATTTGATTTACAGTTATTTGCACATAAAAAAGGTGTCAGCAGCACGCGTAACGGCCGCGACAGTGAGGCAAAGCGTCTGGGCGTTAAGGAGCAGGCCGGTACATTTGTAACGGCAGGCAGCATCCTCGTTCGCCAGAGAGGCACGCACTTCCATCCGGGTCACAATGTTGGCATCGGCGGTGACGACACGCTGTTCGCAAAGGTGGCTGGCAAAGTTGCTTTCGAGCGCAAGGGCCGCTACAACCGTCAGGTCAGTGTTTACACTGCAGACGAAGCTTAATTGAAATGATACAGGTACCTGCGTCCTCGGGCGCAGGTATTCTTTTTATTGTTCAGGTTTGGAATGGAATTGGTGCGGGTGTGCCCGCCTGGAGGATTTTATGCAGTTTATTGATCGTACAACAATTATGGTAAAGGCGGGCGACGGCGGTCACGGTAAATCCGCTTTCCGTCGTGAAAAATTCGTACCGAAGGGAGGCCCTTCGGGGGGTGACGGCGGACGCGGTGCTGACGTTATTTTCGTCGTTGACCCGAATCTTAATACGCTGCTTGATTTTCGCTATCACAGAAAGTTCAAGGGAGAGAACGGTGAAAACGGCGATATCAAGAATCAGTACGGAGCTAACGCGCCGCACTGTATCGTAAAGGTTCCCCCCGGAACTATTGTAAAGGACGCAGATACCGGGGAGATTATCGCGGACCTTACGGAGATAGGGCAGAAGGCCGTAGTTGCCAAGGGAGGACGCGGAGGACGCGGAAATGCGAAGTTTGCTTCCAGCCGCAACCGTACTCCGTCCTTCGCGGAGCTGGGCGAGCCGGGTGAGAGCAAGACGCTTCTTCTTGAGCTTAAGCTTTTGGCAGATGTGGGTCTTGTTGGATATCCGAGTGTCGGAAAATCAAGTCTTATCGCATGCGTGTCCGCGGCACGTCCGGAAATCGCAGAGTATCATTTCACGACGATTACGCCTGTGTTGGGTGTTGTCCGTGTTGATGATGAGAAGAGTTTTGTTATGGCGGATATTCCGGGCCTTATTGAGGGGGCTGCGGACGGCGCGGGACTGGGACATGATTTCCTGCGTCACGTTGAGCGCACGAAGGTTATCCTGCATATTGTGGACGCGTCCGGTATTGAGGGCCGCGACCCTGTGGAGGATTATCACCGTATAAATGCTGAGCTGAAGAAATACAGTGAAAAGATTGCACGACGCCCGCAGATTCTGGTGGCGAATAAGATGGATCTTCCGGGAGCGGAGGAAAATCTTGAAAAACTCAAGAAGCTGGCAAAGGAAGAAAATATTCCTATTTTCGCTGTTTCCGCGGCGACGCATACGGGACTCAAGGAGCTTTTGGAGAAGACAGTTGAGCTTCTTGATAATTATGTTGAGGAGCCTGAGCAGACGGAAGAGGATAAGGTCTATGATGCGGAGAAGATGGACGATCCGGAGAAGATTACCATTACGCGCAATGACCGTGGAGATTTCGTCGTACACGGAAAGGCTCTTGAAAAGCTCGTGGCAATGACGAACTTCGGCAATGATGAGGCTCTGCGCCGTTTCCAGTATATCTGGCGCATGAAGGGACTTGATGCCCGTCTCAAAAAGCGCGGCATTCAGGAAGGAAATACCGTCCGTATCGGTGATATGGAGTTTGAATTCAGGGAATAACTCCCTGCTGAAGGAGAATAAATTTGATTCGCAATACTTTAACCGGCAAACAGAAAAGATTCCTGCGCTCAATGGGTGTTAAACTGGAGCCTGTGGTAAATATCGGGCTTGAGGGCGTTACGCCGACTGTTGTTGAGTCGGCAAAGGATGTTATAAAGAAAAGAGAGCTTATCAAGGTCCGCGTGCAGAAGAATGCACCGGAGGAGCCAAGGGATATACTTAATATGCTGACGGAGCGTGTTGATGCAGACCTGGTACAGGTCATCGGACGCAACGGACTGCTTTTCAAGCGCAATTTCGAGAAGCCGAAAATCGAGCTGCCATAAACGGAGGGTCTCTCATGGACGCAAGAGCAAAACTCAGAGATGCAAAGCGTATTGTAGTAAAGGTCGGGACAAGCACCATCACATATCCGACAGGAAAGATGAATTTGAACCGCCTCGAAGCCCTTGTGCGCGAGCTGGCGGACCTTGCAAACCAGGGCCGCGAGATTGTGCTTGTTTCCTCGGGCGCTATCGCGGTGGGGCGTGACAGAATGAACCGAAAGAAATCGGATTCTATTCCCGAACGTCAGGCAATGGCTGCCGTGGGTCAGGGAATACTTATGCATGTATATGAAACGCTCTTTGCCTCCTATGGGCAGGCAGCGGGGCAGGTGCTTCTTACAAAGGAGAACTCTGCACGTCACAACCAGTACGCCAATTCCCGCAACGCGCTTATAGAGATGCTTTCGCTGAATATTGTTCCTGTTATCAATGAGAATGATGCTGTTTCCGTTGATGAGTTGAAAATCGGAGACAACGATAATCTGTCCGCGACGGTGGCGTCGCTTATTGATGCTGACCTTTTGATTCTGCTGTCGGATGTGGACGGTGTTTATACCGCAAATCCGCAGACTAATCCGGACGCAAAGCTCATTCCTCTCATTGAGGAAATCACTCCGGAGATAGAGCAGATGGCAGGCGGAGTTCTTTCAGATGTGGGAACCGGAGGCATGCACACGAAAATCGAGGCTGCGAAGATTGCCCGCAGTGCAGGCGTATCTATGGTAATAGCTTCGGGAGATAAGCCCGGGACGATTCGTTCTATTCTGGAAGGGGAAATGACGGGAACGTTCTTTCCCGCAAAGGAAGCTCATCTCCGGGTGAGAAAAAGCTGGCTTGCTTTCGGCCGACATATTGCCGGAGACCTGATGGTAGATGTCGGATGCGCGAAGGCCATGCTGGAAAAGGGCTCCAGCCTTTTGCCCGCAGGATTGTTGAATATAGAGGGGAATTTTACGGAGAAGAGCACAGTACGCGTACTGGACCCTTCGGGAAGAGAAATTGCCCGCGGCATTACGAATTATGACGCCGATACCCTCCGCCGTATAGCCGGCCGCCGTACAGAGGAAATCAGTACGCTGCTGCCTGAGGCGCAGAAAACAGAAGTTATCCATCGTGACAATATGGTACTGATGGGCTGATGTTTCGAGGATTTTTCTGCTTTGTACAGCGGGAATTGAAGGGGACAAGGGGTTTCTCAAAAAATTGACGAAGCCTGTGCTATGTGCGATAATTAAGGAAAACGGCCGTGGGCCGTTTTCCTTTTCTTTTTTCAAGGGAAACGGGTGGGGTCAGGAGGTCACGCCGATGAATTTACATGATATGATTTATGAGCAGGCGAAGGAAGCAAAGGCTGCGTCGCGCCGTCTTGGAGTTCTTCCGTCTCCGATAAAAAATAAAGCTCTTGAGGCTATGGCCTATGCGCTTGAGGAAAGGGCATCGGTTATTCTGGAGGCCAATAAGGAAGACCTGGAGGCAGCACGCAAGAAGGGAACGAAGCGTTCATTCCTCGACCGTCTTATGCTTGATGAAAACCGTATTCATGCCATGGCAGACGGACTCCGTCAGACGGCGGCTCTTCCGGACCCGATTGGCGAGGGCGAATGGGAGACTGTCCGCCCCAATGGAATTGAAATCAGACGTGTTAAGGTTCCTATCGGTGTTATAGGCATAGTTTACGAGGCGCGTCCGAATGTAACAGCTGATGCGGCTGCGCTGTGCCTGAAATCCGGCAACGCGGTGCTTCTCCGCGGAGGCTCTGAGGCACTTCGCTCCAACCGTGTAATAAGCTCGCTTCTTGCCAAGGCTGCTTATGAGGCAGGGATTCCTGAAGGGGCTTTGCAGTTCATTGACAGTGATGACCGTGAGGCTGTAGGCGAAATGATGCGTCTTAAAGGTCTTTTGGACGTAATAATTCCCCGCGGAGGGGCAGGGCTGATTCAGCGTATAGTTAAGGAAAGCCAGGTTCCTGTTATCGAGACGGGAGCAGGTATTTGCCATACGTTTGTTGATGAGGGCGCTGACCTTGATATGGCTCTGCAAATTGCCGTGAATGCAAAGACTTCGCGCCCGTCTGTGTGCAACGCAATGGAGACACTGCTTGTCCATGAGAAGGAGGCAGAGGCTTTTCTGCCGAAGCTGGCTGAAGCAATGCGTGAAAAGAAGGTTGAGCTGCGCGGCTGCGAGCGTACCTGCGAAATAATCACAGATGCGGAAAAGGCAACGGAGGAAGACTGGGCAACGGAATATGACGACCTCATTCTGTCCATACGTGTCGTAAAGGATATTGATGAGGCTATTGAGCATATCAACCGATATAATACGGGCCATTCCGAATCCATAGTCACCCGCGACCTTCAGCGGGCACACCGTTTCCAGCAGGAAATTGACGCTGCCGCGGTTTATGTGAACGCGTCCACCCGCTTTACCGATGGCTTTGAGTTTGGCTTCGGTGCGGAAATCGGTATCAGTACGCAGAAGCTGCACGCCCGCGGACCTATGGGATTAAATGAGCTTACAAGCACAAAATATCTTATTTACGGAGAAGGGCAGATCCGCTGATGGGGTGGTTTCGTACCTTGCTGCAGTATTGGCGGAATCCCAAGGGGCGCCATGATATCAAGGATTATGCCAAGGGGCTTTTCGTTATACTGCTTACGGCTGCCGTTATTATTGTACTTTTGCGTTTGCTTTTTTCTTGACAGAGATGAAAAATATGGGCACGGAAACAAAAGAGCAAAAAAAACAAAAGCGTCATCGCGTCGGGCTTTTAGGCGGAACCTTTGACCCTATTCATGTTGGACATCTTATGATGGCAGAGGCTGTGCGCTCGGAGTATGGACTGGAAAAGGTCATATTCATTCCTGCGGCTGTACCGCCCCACAAGCTGGACAGGCATATTGCACCGGCTGAGGACAGGTATCAGATGGCACTTTTGGCTACTGCGGCAAATCCGTATTTTGAGGTATCGGATATTGAGCTTAAGCGCCCGGGGCCGTCATATTCCATTGATACGGTTCGTGCTTTTCTGGAAAAATACGGCGAGGATACGGATTTTTTCTTTATCATAGGCGCTGATGTTATTCACGATATAGGGACATGGAACAGGATTGAAAAGCTCCTGGAGATATGCGAGTTTGTCACGGCGCAGCGTCCGGGCTGTGAGCCTGATGACAAGGATATCCGCGCCCGCTTCGGTGAGCTTGGAGAGAAGCATATACATACTTTGGAAACACCGGAATTTGAAATATCTTCGACGGATATCAGGGATAGGCTGAGAAAAGGCCATTCCATACGGTATATTGTGCCGCCGGAGGTTGAAGCATATATTTATCAAAAGGGTTTGTACAAAGATGAATTATGAGGAATGTAAGGCTGAACTGGAAAAAAGGCTGAAACGGAGCCGCTTTCTGCACTCTGTCGGGGTGGCGGATACGGCTGCATTTCTTGCCGAAAGGTTCGGGCTTGATGTTGAAAAAGCACGGCTGGCGGGACTTCTCCACGACTGTGCCAGAGAGTTTTCAAATGATGATATGATTTCTGAGGCCGAAAAGAGGGGTATAGCCATAGGAGATGTTGAGCGCTCCATGCCGCTTCTTCTGCATGCGCCTTTGGGAGCACGAAGGGCTGAGGAAATCTACGGAGTGAAGGACGCAGATATACTGAGGGCCATTGAACGTCATACTGTGGGGGCTTCCGGCATGACTCCGCTGGATAAGGTAATTTATTTCGCGGATATGATGGAGCCTACCCGTGATTACCCGGGAGTGGAAGAGCTCCGCAGGGCTGCGCGGGAGGACAGTCTTGATGATATGACTCTTGAGGGATTGAGCCGTTCGATTTCTTTTGTGGTTGAAAAGAGGCACCTTATTCATCCGGATACGGTTATCGCACGGAATGAACTCCTGCTGATGAAGGCAGGAAAGGAAGTCTGACCGGTACAGATAGACCAGGGAAAGGATTTAAGCATGAGCAGGAAGACGGATAGTCAGACCCGCGAAAACATAAAAGAAAAAAGAAAACGTCGCAGGCTCCACCGCATCCGTCAGTTTTTCAGGCTGATTCTGCTGATGATACTGCTGGGAGCCATGGGATGGGGAACTTATCATGCCTATTTGTGGGGTTCAGCAGTCTATGATGTGTTCAAGGCTGACTATGAGGCTTATACAAAGAAGCAGGAGCAGCTCAGACTGCCGTCAGATGAGCACACTGATGCCTATATGAATATTCTTGTTCTCGGCGTTGATAACGGTGTGCACGGAAACGGTCAGCAGGCAGATACTCTTATGCTGGTGAGCATTGATAATTCCAACGGCAATCTCAGAGTGCTTTCCATACCAAAGGGGACACTGGTGGGAGTTGATCGTGCGAAGGGAACGGTACCGATATCTGATGTTTACACCGAGCAAGGTGTAAAAGGTACTGTCCGCACTGCGAGAGACCTTTTGGGGATTACCATACAGTATTATGCGGTAATCAATATGAAGGCACTGTCAGATATAGTGAATACGCTGGACGGCATTGATGTGTATGTGGAGCTGCCCATGGATTATGAGGACCCGGTTGAAGGGTTGTCGATACATCTGCCGCAGGGCTATCAGCACATGAACGGCGAGACGGCACAGAAATTTCTCCGCTACAGAAGCGGAGAGCTTGGCGATATCGGCCGGGTGCAGCGCCAGCACCGTTTTGTGAAGGCAATGTATGAGCGAGTGCTGCAGCTTGATACACTTAAAAAAGCACCGGAGCTTTCCCGTATTCTTCGCGAGGATATAAATACCAATGCGGAGATTTGGGATACAGCAAAGCTTATGAATATAGTCAAAAGCCTCAAGAAGGAGCTTCCCGAGACGATAATGCTCCCTGGGGAAACAGCACCGTACGACGATAAGCTGTGGCTCCCAAATGAGGCAAAGATACAGGAAAAGATGAAGGAGCTTTTCCCGGAGCCTGAACCGGCACCGGAAAAGTAGATGGAACAAAGGAGGATTTGTGTGATTCAGACATCAAAGGAACTGGCAAATGCGGTTGCGGCTGCAGCTGCAAGCAAAAAAGCGAATGATATCGTTCTGATGAAAATGTCCGATATAACGATTACGACGGATTATTTTGTCGTATGCTCGGGCAATACAGCTACGCAGACGCGCGCAATCGCGGATGCTATTGAAGAGGAGCTGCAGAAGGAGGGCATTGAGTTCAACCATAAGGAGGGCTACCGCGAGGGCGAGTGGGTTCTTATGGATTACGGCGATGTTGTAGCGCACATATTTACGCGCGACAGCCGTGAATATTACGCTCTTGAGCAGCTTTGGGGAGATGCGGAGCTTACTCCGTATGAGGATTAAAGAAATGGATCCGCAGGAAAAAGAAGTACGCCGTTACAAACCCGGAACGGTAGAAAAGCTGAAGGTGGTACGTCTCGGTGAGATGGGCGCCTGGCTGGACGCAGGGACGGGCAGTACCGGTGATGATATACTGCTGCATAATCTGCAGCAGACGGCTCCTGTTGCTGTAGGCGATGAAGTAGAGGTCTTTCTGTATCTCGACCCTAAACGCCGCCTGACTGCAAGCATGCGAACACCGAAGATGAAGGAAGGGCAGATTGCCCGCCTAAAGGTCATAAATGTGAGCCGTGACGGTGCTTTTCTCGACGTAGGGGCAGAGCGCGGCATATTCATGCCTTACGCCGGTATGCGCGGACGTCCCCAGATCGGGGAAGTGGTATGGGCAAAGCTTTATACGGATAAATCCGGACGCCTCGCGGTTACTATGGAGGTTGAGGACGAAATGCGCCGTGCGTCAAAGCCGGCAAATGACGTGAAGGTAGGAAGCTTTGTAACAGGCCAGATTTATAACTACACGGACAGCGGAGCGTTCCTTTTTTCAGAAGAGCACTATATCGTGTTCATTGACAACAAGGAAATGAAGGACAGGCCGCGTGTCGGCGCGACAGTGACCGCCCGTGTTACGTACGTCCGAAAGGACGGCCGCCTTAATGCATCTCTCAGGGAAATTAAGGAAAAGGCAATGACGAGCGACGGTGATGTTATTCTCAGGCTTTTGAGAGAACGTCACGGCAAGATGCCGTACAGTGATTCCACGTCACCGGAGGTCATAAAGGATAAATTCCAAATCAGCAAAAGCGCTTTCAAACGGGCTCTGGGACATCTGATGAAACAGGGATTGGTTGAAGAACGCGACGGTTGGACATATCTGAAAGAAGAAAGTGACGGGGACGCTTCCTCGAAATAAAAATTTTTTTATAAAAAGAAGGATATTTGGATTCCGTCACGAATATAAATAATTAATAATGGAAATGTATTTTACCTGACATCAGGGAATGATTTAGCTGGGGGCGATAAAATTGGCAGAGGAAAAAAAGGAAAGCAAGGGAATTCTGCTTGAAACGGGTACAAATGAATTCGAAATCGTCGAGTTCAATATAGGAGACGTTAACTATGGTATAAATGTTGCTAAAGTGCGTGAGGTCATTACGGCTGCAGCGTTCCCCGTAACGAGCATGCCACAGGCACATCCGTATGTTGACGGACTTTTCACACTGCGCGGACGTGCCATTCCGCTCGTCAATCTGCCGCGGTGCCTTAATGTACATGGAACTGATCAGCCGAAGAACATCATTGTAACGGAAATCAACAACTACAATATCGGCTTCCTCGTTGATAACGTATCCCGTATCCACCGTATTTCATGGAAGGAAATGGAGCCGACGCCGGAGGTCGGTGACCAGTCCCGTGTTGTTGGTATCATCAAATTTGAGAATGACAAGATTGTTCTTCTGCTCGATTTCGAGACAATCATTGCGGAAATCAATCCTGAAATCAATCAGAAGCTCACGACGTTTGCCGAGGCTAAAGCTGATATCAAGGAACGCCGTGCGAAGGAGCACATCGTTGTCGCAGAGGACTCCCCGATGCTTCGCGACCTGCTTGTTTCGACACTGCATGAGTCCGGCTATAACTTCGTCAAAGGAAATACCAATGGTCAGGAAGCTTGGGATTATCTCTCGGCTCTTGCAAAGCAGGACGGAGATATCAAAGACCATGTCAGCCTTATCGTTTCCGATATCGAGATGCCGAAGATGGACGGTCACCGTCTGCTGAAGCTGATTCGCGAGGACGAGCGTCTGCATGATGTTCCGCTCATTCTGTTCTCCTCACTTATCAATGAGGAAATGCGCCGCAAGGGTGATGAGCTCGGTGCAAACGGACAGATTGCAAAACCGGAAATCAATCAGCTTATCGGCTTGATGGACAAGCTCATTTTTAACATTGATCCGAAGATGGAAGAACAGCCCAGCGCTTAATAAGTAAAATTAAAAGCTGCCGTGTAAACGGCAGCTTTTTTTGTGCGAAAAATGAGGTTTATTTGGATTTAGGGTTCAGATAGATTCCGTCATTTTTAATGTCTATGATTACAAGACGTACTATGACCATGATGGGCACAGCAAGGAACATTCCGGGCGCGTCAAGGAGGCAGCCACCCAGAAGAATACCAAGAAGTATGGCTACGGGGTGGAGGTGAAGTGAACGCCCTATGAGAGTCGGGTAAATCAGATTGTGATTAAGCTGGGTTATTATTACGTAGAAACAGAGTGTCTGCGCTGCAACCCAAGGGGAAACAGTCGCCGTAAGCGCGGTACCGAAGGCTGAGGCAATTGTAGGTCCGATTACGGGAACAAATTCACTGACACCGGAGATAACGGCAAAAACCGACGCGTACGGAAGGTTTCTGTAGGAGAAATAGCAAAATACGATAAATCCCATAATGAAGCAGATGGTTAACTGACTGTAGATATATACATGCAGGGAACGAAGTATGGTTGTGAGAAGACGGAATACACGGCGGTGGTCTTTCTGTGGAAAGAGTCCCGCAAACCAGCGCTGTATTTTTCTCCCGTCCTTCAGCAGATAGAAAGCGGTAAACAGAATAATGACTGTATCAAAGATTTTTGAAAAAATAGATACAAGTGTATTAAGGGAGGAACGCAGTGCCGAGATGGAGAGAGAAGCAAGCTCCTGCCAAAGCTCGTCTATCTGCGTTGAAATAAAGCTGGACGAAGCGAAAGCCAGCCGAAGATTGTCTGTGAGCTCAGGCAAATCGCGGGCGAATCGCTGGAGAGATGCTGCAAGTGTGGAGGAAAGCAAAGCCAGCAGGCTGCCTACACACACGATAAAAGCGATAAGGCTTATTGCAGAGGCAAGGCTCCTTGGCATACCGCGGAAATTCTGAAGACGCGTGACGAGCGGCCTCAGGAGTAAATCTATGAGCAGCGCTATGAAGATAACGAATCCCAGCTGCGGAATAAACCAGAAGGTTGAAAGCATAATAATGAAGGTTGCAGCCAGGATTATAGAAGTTTTATGCTGATTCCACATGGATAATGCTCCTTTATGTTTGTATGTACATTATATTATAATGCTATTGTTTGAATTTTGTCGAATATTGATGAACAAATCATACGGCTTAATGTATCATTTTTTTTTCATACATGCGGCGTTATAATTGAAATAGATATATGAAAAAGGAGCGTGATTTGTTTTATGAAGTCCTTTAGAAATAAAGCGGCAGCGGCAGCTGCGGCGGCAGTGATGGCATTTACGCTGGCTCCCGCTCCTACTGCAAATGCCGGCTGGGGAAATATTCTCGGAGGAGCCATTCAGGCAGCAGGGCAGTATCAGCAGGCAGACGCGGCCATGAAGTATTATGATAACGATGGACGTGAGGAGTTCTTTGGTAAAATGAAAGCCCAGTATGGTGTAAACAATGATCCGTACCTGAACGCGCGCCTGGACGACATCATGGAAAACCTTACGGATTCTGTAGGAGCGGTAGACCCGACTATTTACGAAAAGCCGTATAATTATTTCATCAATACGGACAACAGCTTTAATGCTTTTTGCTCGCTTGGTCATAATATGAGCGTGAATACGGGTATGTTCAATCTTGTTGCCAATGATGATGAGATTGCTGTGGTACTGGCGCATGAGATGGGACATGGGCAGAAGGAGCATGTGCGCAAGGGACTCAAGGGAAGACTTAACGCTGTCCTGGCAGGAACTGTTATTGCGGGGGCTACGGGAATAGATGCTATAGGCAATATACTTGTCAACAATATTGACGCGGTTCACGTAACAAAGCCGAATGAATGGGAAGCAGATAATCTCGCGTTTGAGTATATAACCCACTCACAGTATAACCCGGGAGCGTGTGCGGCAATCTGGCAGCGTGTAATGGATAAGTACGGCTCAGGTTCGTCTGATTTTGTCGGTGATATTTTCAATCCGTCTGACCACCCTTCACACAAGGAGCGCCGCGATAACTACGCCAAGAAGCTGAAGGAGTACAGCGGAGGAAAGGTTGAACTCATATTCAGCGACAAGGCGGCTCTGATAAAGGTTAACGGAAAGGATTTCGTAACACCCGCTGCGGACGATGTCATGGGTGGAAACGAGCGCGCGTGCTTTATAGCGGGAAATCTCGCTGCGGCATACCACAACGGCTCTGCGGGTGAAGCCTACAGCGACGGAGAGACGCTTTACTTTGGTGAACAGCCTGTAATGGGTGTTTATCCGGGAGACCCGTCTCTTGATGAGCTTGTATCCTCGCTTAATAAAATTCGCTGATATTGAAATGCAAAAATATTGCCTTCTCCAATGGGGAGGGCAATATTTATTTTCGCGTTACAGGGAGACTTCACGGCGAAAGACTTCTATGGTAATATGAAAACCTGAGCGAAATGTGTCTTTAATAGAAAGGAATGATTGCATGAACGAAGCCATGCTTAATGAATATGCGCGTCTTATCGTGCGGGTGGGAGTAAATCTGCAGAAGGGACAGCCGGCGGTTATAAACGCTCCAATTGAGTGTGCGGATTTTGCACGCCGTATAGCAAAAGAAGCTTTTGAGGCAGGAGCGAAGGACGCGGTGATACAGTGGGGCGATGAAAAATTTGCTCATCTGCGTTTCAAAAAGGCTCCTTCAGAGGCATTTGATAATTTCCCTGAATGGCGGAAAAAATTCTGTGATGACATGGCGGCAGACGATGCTGTGTTTATCTCAATTCACGCAGATAATCCGGAAATATTCAAGGACGTTGAGCCGGACCGTCTTCAGCGTTCACAGAAGGCGGCAGGAGAAGCACTTCTTGAATACCGCGCGCGCCTGATGTCAAACAAGAATGCGTGGTGTGTAGTTTCCATACCGACGGAGGACTGGGCGAAAAAGATTTTCCCGGATAAATCGGCAAAAGAGGCAGTGGGTGCCCTTTGGGAGGAGATTTTCCGCACGGTACGCATAGACGGCAGCGGAGATGCAGTTGAGAAATGGCGTAAACATACGGCATTTCTGGCGAAGGCAGCCGACTTTATGAACCGTAATGCATTCCATGCGCTTCATTATACGAATTCCATGGGTACGGATTTGACAGTCGGGCTTCCTGAGGGACATATATGGGCCGGGGGCGCCGAGGACACTCAGAGCGGAACGTCCTTCGTAGCTAATATGCCTACCGAGGAAATATATACACTGCCTGACCGTGACCGTGTGGACGGTGTCGTATACGCGACAAAGCCGCTGGTATTCAACGGAAATCTCATCGAAGGAATGTGCCTTACCTTCAAAGACGGAAAGGTAACTGATTATGATGCGGCGAAGGGGAAGGAAATACTGAAGGAGCTTCTGACGACGGACGAAGGCGCGCTCCATCTTGGTGAATGTGCTCTTGTTCCTTTTGATTCTCCTATTTCAAACAGCGGAATCCTTTTCTACAATACCCTGTTTGATGAAAATGCGGCCTGCCATCTTGCTCTCGGAAAGGCATATCCCACCTGCATAAAGGGTGGAGCTGAAATGAACAGCGTTGAGCTTTTGCAGCATGGAGTAAATGATTCCATTCTCCATGAGGACTTTATGATAGGCTCAGAGGATATGAATATCACGGGAATAACAAAGGACGGCAAGGAAATCCCCGTGTTCAGAAACGGAAATTTCGTAGAGTTTTGACGCACGTAAAAAGAGCAGCATCCATTGCAGATGCTGCCCTTTTTTATTCGGCTTATTTAATTTTCTTTCTGAGGTCTCTGAAATACGACCGGACAATCTTGTTGTATGTATCAAGACAGTCACGGGAGTCGTCATCTTCGCGGGTTTCCTCACGTGTAAAAATTACCTTGCCTGTTACTGCGTCATAGGAGTAAAAACGCATCTTCACATGAGTATAGGGGCCCTGCTGCTCGGGTACATATACAGGTATCGTGCGCTGGTGTGATACAGTGTGGGTATGACCGTCCTTGTCGCGGTAGGTATCATAATCCGTGACTGTTTTCCAGTCAGTGTGCGCGGGAATGGTATACGTACCGATGGTATACTCAATCAGTTCAGATTTTACATAGATATCTGCAACCACACGGAGATTACTGTTTACGAGAGCAGCATATTCTTCGGGGTTGTTTTTCTCGATTACATCAAGATCTTTGCCGATTGCAAGAGAAATCTTGCGATTGAGCCTGACCTTATCAAGTGATGGAATCTCCAAAAGCTTTTCTGCCTGCATACGGAAGTTCTGCTGCAGACTGGTGTTATCGGAGGCGCTTAATTCCTGCCCCGATAAATCGATGTCATAAATCATGACGTTTTTGATTTTTTGAAAGTCATACGATTCATCCACGGAATCAACCGGTGATGAATATCCTGATGGCAGGGTGATAAAAACCGCGGCAAGCATCAGAAAAAAGATACGAAACAGAGATTTCATGGGAATCGTCTCCTTTCAAAAAGCATCAAAATTTTAATTTTGAAATACGCTCCACGGCCCGCTCTGTGTTTTCACGGTCTCCGAACGCAGTCAGGCGGAAATAACCCTCGCCGCACGGTCCGAAGCCAACACCCGGTGTGCCGACAACATTGCCTCTATCAAGAAGTTTATCAAAAAAGTCCCATGATTTCAATCCGTCCGGAGTCTTGAGCCAGATGTATGGAGCATTGATTCCGCCGAAAGCGGTAATGCCTGCGGTCTTAAGCCCTTCACGGATGATGCGTGCATTCTTCATATAATAGGAAATGTTTTCTTTGACCTGAGCCTGTCCTTCCTCTGTGTAGATTGCCTCGGCACCGCGCTGTACTATATATGCGGTACCGTTAAATTTGGTGCAATGGCGGCGGTTCCAGAGAGCGTTGAGCGGATGGCGGCTTCCGTCCTTTGCTTTTGCCGTGACAGTCTTCGGAATGACCGTGTAGCCGCAGCGTGTTCCTGTAAAACCTGCTGTTTTTGAGAAGGAACGGAACTCAATGGCGACATCCTTTGCCCCTTCAATTTCGTAAATGGAGCGGGGAACATCAGGCTCTGAGATATATGCTGCATAGGCCGCGTCGAATAAAATCACTGTGTCATTCGCGCGGGCATAATCAACCCATTTTTTGAGCTCGGAATGAGAAAGGGTTGTGCCTGTAGGGTTGTTCGGGCAGCAGAGATAGAGCATATCCACATGCTCCTTCGGAAGCGCCGGGCAGAAATTGTTTTCCGCATTTGAGGCAAGATAAACAACGCCCTCGAAATGCCCGTCCTCTTTAAGCGTGCCTGTCCGTCCGGCCATTACATTTGTGTCAAGGTATACAGGATAAACAGGATCTGTGATTGCAACAGTAGAATTCTCGGCAAAAATTTCCTGTATATTGCCGCAGTCGCTTTTTGAACCGTCACTGATAAAAATTTCATCTGCGGCGATATCAAGTCCGCGGTCAGTGTAGTTGTGCTTGCGTACAGCTTCGATGAGGAAGGGGTAGCCCTGCTCCGGACCGTAGCCGCGGAAGGTTTCTGCATGAGCCATCTCGTCCACAGCCTTGTGCATGGCGTCAATAGAAGCCTGCGGAAGAGGAAGTGTGACATCTCCGATTCCAAGACGTATTATGTCTGCAGACGGGTGATTTTTTTTATATTCGGAAACGCGGCGCGCGACTTCCGCAAAAAGATAACTGCCCGGCAGTTTAAGATAATTCTCGTTAATGTATGCCATAATATGGCCTCCTTTATGTCTTCTATACTTTTTTGTTATATTTTAGCACAATACTATGATTTTGCAATACAATAAATAAAAAACATCAGAGGCAGGCACATAAAAGGCAAAATAAAAAAGCGCCGCATAAAGCAGCGCTTTTGATGGTTTGCATGGTTCAGCGGATAAGCTGGTCGCGGCAAAAATCAATGAATGCCTGTGCCGCATGAGATACGTAGCGTTCCTTCTTCCAGGCGAGACCGAGGTCGTAGAAAAGCGGTTCCTTGAAGGGAAGAACCTTGATGCCCGGAGTGTTCTCAAGAACGAAATCGAGAAGACAGGTGATACCTGCGCCTGACGAGACAAGACCTTTGATGGTCTCAATCTGATTCGATTCGATAATGATATTAGGCTCAAGCCCCTGATCATGGCATTTATCGAGAATCTGCGAACGGAGGAAGGAACCTTCCTTCATGAAAATGCTCTCAGCTTCGGCAAAATCGTCCAGTGTGACAGAAGACTTCTGTGCCAGAGGATGATTTTCTGGTACGCCCACAACGAGCTGGCAGGTAGCCATAGAAAGAACTGAAAGCTTCGGAGAAGGATCGGAGATGATAACGATGCCGAAATCAATCTCATCCTCTTCAAGCTTCTCGCGGGCCATTTTCGAGCCTTCCTCAAACAGGTTGATGGCAAGGTTCGGATGTTGGCGGCGGAATTCGCAGTAGATGCGGGGGAAAAGGAATGAACCGATCATCGGCGGAATGCCGATACGGATAGTACCCTTCTGAAGCTGCTTATAATCGTCGATTTCGACAAGAGCATCCTGCACATTTCGAAGGGCCACATCCACGCGGCTTAAAAACACAGATCCCTCCGGAGTGAGCGAAAGCTGTTTCTGACTGCGGTCGAAGAGCTGAATTCCGAGCGAGGACTCAAGTTTTTTAATCGCTACGGTGATATTCGGCTGGGACACATGGAGTCGCTCCGCTGCGCGTGTTAAGTTTTTCAGTCTTGCTGCCATCTGAAAGTATTCTAGCTGGCGCAGTTCTACAGGTATTTTTTTCATATACTCATACACCCCAAGGTTTATTACTTCGGACTCATTATAACATATTTTAATGAAAGGTGGTAGTATGAATAATTAAAACAAAGCAATTTATAGTCAAATGGGAAGATAGAAAGTGAAAGATGGGAGATTAGTCCGAAATTTTGATTTTATAAATTTTTTTGTGGCGATTTGGTAGGATTTTTTGAGTTTTTATGGAATAATAAAGTAAAAGTGTTATTAATTGCGTCATGGAAGACGACTTTCTAAATAGGAAGTGTCAGGGAAAAAGGAGAGGACATATTTTGGAAAAAGCTACATTGATAGGTATCGTTCTGGCGATTATATCTATCTTCGTCGGAATGGTCGTAAAGGGTGCACCGCTTTCCTCGTTGATCAATCCGGCCGCATACATGATTATCATTGGCGGTACGTTTGCCTGCCTCTTTATCGGCTTCCGCATGGAGCATATGTCGACGTTTCCTAAGCTGGTAAAGAAAACTCTTAATGCACCGTCCGGTCAGCAGAAGGCAGAGCTCTTGGAGCTTTTCATTGAGCTTTCTCAGATTGCACGCCGTGAAGGTATCCTTGCTCTTGAGAGTAAAGTACAGGACATTCAGGACCCGTTCTTCCGTACAGGTCTCAGTATGGTTATCGATGGTATGGATCCTGAGTTCGTCAGCGACGTTTTGGATGCAGAGCTTTCGGTTATGCAGCAGCGCCATGCAACGGGCCGTTCCCTGTTTATTCAGGCAGGTACGTATGCACCGACGCTGGGCGTTCTTGGCGCCGTTGTCGGTCTGATAGCGGCTCTCGGTAACTTGAATGATATTGATAAACTCGGTCACGCTATCGCGTCCGCGTTTATCGCTACGTTCCTCGGTATTTTCACAGGATACGTTATGTGGATGCCTATTGCTAATAAGCTGAAAGTCATGTCTGAGGAAGAAATCGGCATGAAACGTATGATTATTGAAGGTATCCTTTCACTGCAGGCCGGTGATTCACCGACGGCAATCGAAGCAAAGCTCATGGTATTTATCCCGCAGACCGAGCGTGCAGCTTTGAAGAAGGAGGGTTAATACATGGCAAGAAAGAAAACTCCGCCACCTCACGAAGAGGAAGCAGGCGAGGCTTGGCTCCTGCCGTATTCCGATATGCTCACGCTTCTGTTCGCTTTGTTCCTGTGCCTGTTCTGTATGGGTGCTATGGATAAGAACAAGGTTCAGCAGATGGGTAACGCTTTTCACATGGCTTTCAGCGGCGGTGCCGGATTTTTCCCCGGCGTAGGTCCTGCGTTCATGTATTCCACGGGAGGCACGGCACAGTCCGGCGAGGACAGCGGCAACGGTGCGTATATTGCTGAAAATGAAACGCTTCAGCATATACAGCGTCAGTTGGATAACTATATCAGGGAAAATCATCTTGAGGGAAGTCTGCATACAACACTTACTGAAGATGGCTTGATGATTCGTATTAAAGAAAAGGCACTTTTCCCATCAGGCTCGGCAGAGCTTGTTCCGGAATCTCAGCTTGTTGGCCCGGTTGTTGCGGGGCTTTTGGCAGCGATTCCGGAGAATGTTGTTATTTCAGGGCACACGGATAACGTCCCTATTTCCACGGGGCAGTATCCGTCGAACTGGGAACTCAGTTCTGCACGCGCATTGAATTTCATGAAGTTCCTGTTGGCATCGAATCCGAATTTGAATCCGGCACGTTTCAGTGCACTGGGGTACAGTGAGTATCGTCCTGTTGCATCGAACGAAACGGAGGAAGGACGCAGCCAGAACCGGCGCGTTGAGATTTTGATTAATCGGAGCTTCAAGATGGCAGAAGGTACCCTTGTAGCAAAATAAAGGAATCTGAGGGGTTGTCGATTGAAGAACGACAGCCCCTTTTTTACTTTTGAGGTGAAGTACATGCATATCCGTACGGGCATAGATCTTGTTGAGGTCGGGCGTGTGGAAAAAGCGATAAAGAAACAGCATTTTATAGATACGGTCTATACGAAAGCAGAGCAGGAGTACTGCGACGCAAGAGGGAAAGGCCGCGCGGCTTCGTATGCTGCACGATGGGCAGGGAAAGAGGCCGTACTGAAGGCATTGGGAACAGGGCTTTCGGGAGGTTCGCTTACGGAGATTGAAATACTTAACGATGAAGCGGGCTGCCCTCATGTTACACTCTCGGGAAAGCTTTCGGAGCGCGCTGCTTCGCTTGGTATTTCCGAAATTTCGGTTTCCCTTACACATGTGAAGGAATATGCGGCGGCGTCCTGCTGCGTGGAGGAGGAGAAGGATAGATGAAAATTGCATTGTCTGATGAAATGCGCCAGATGGATAAGCTTGCGGCAGAAAAGTATCATATTCCACCGTCTATTCTGATGGAAAATGCGGGACGTGCCGTCATGGGTGTCGTGGGAGATATCATGGAGGGTTTTGAGTCCAAAACCGTCAGTGTTTTTGCAGGAAGCGGCAACAACGGCGGTGATGCTTTCGCGGCTGCGCGTCATCTTTCAAACCACGGAACCCGTGTTGCTGTTTTCTGTATCGGAAATACGGAGCATCTTTCCGATGAAGCGGCAAAAAATCTCGAAATCTGCCGTGCGCTTGAAATCCCTGTTTATGAAATGAAGACAGAGCATGATTGGGATAAGCTGAAGCTATGGCTCAAGCTCTCTGACGCGGCTGTGGACGGTCTCCTCGGAACCGGTTTTTCCGGAAAGCTGAATGAGACATACGAAAAAATTATAAACATGATGAATGAGGCAGGAATGCCTATTGTTTCCATTGATATACCGAGCGGCGTAAACGCAGATACGGGGGAAGCGGAGACGGCTGTAAGCGCTGCGGTCACAGTGACCTTCGGACTCCCGAAGGCAGGACACTTCTTCTGCCCGGGTGAAGCGTTTACGGGACGTCTTGTTGTCGACGATATAAGCATGCCGCCGCCGCTTCTGAACGATAAGGGAATCATGCAGGAATATCTTGATGATAATCTGGCAAAAGCGATTATTCCGGCACGCCCGCTGGACGCTTACAAGGGAAGCTGCGGACGTGTGCTGGTAGTTGCAGGCTCCCGAGGAATGACCGGAGCAGCGGCTATGGCATCGGAGGCCGTTCTCCGCGCAGGGGGCGGGATTTCTATACTTGCCACGGCAAACAGTCTTACGGCGGTGCTTGCAATGAAGCTGACCGAGGTAATGGTTCGCGCGCTTCCTGAGCTGCGCCCCGGAGTGCTGGGAGATGATGCTCTTGAACCGCTGAAAAAGCTTGCGGCAGATTCTGATGCTGTTCTTATAGGGCCGGGACTCGGACGTGACCCGCAGACATCGCATATGATACGAGAATTTGTAAAGACGGCAGGCAAACCGACAATCATAGATGCAGACGGACTTTTCGCTTGGCAGGGCTATACGCAGGAATTAAAGGGGATAGCAAACCCCGTCATATTGACACCGCATCTGGGAGAAATGGCCGGACTCCTTGGAATAAAGGTATCCGAGCTCAGACAGAATCTCCTTCAGATATGCAGAAAAGCCGCTTCGGATTGGGGGACTGTCCTTGTTGTAAAAAGCGAATGTACCATTGTTGTGTATCCGGACGGAAGGATATATTTCACATCAAAGGGGAACGCGGGCATGGCGACTGCAGGCTCCGGTGATGTGCTGGCCGGAACGATTGCCGGACTTATGGAGGAAGCCTCTTCAGAGAACGCGCCTCTTCTCGGTGTATATCTCCACGGAGCTGCCGGTGACATGGCAGCTGAAGAAAACGGGGACGGACTTCTTGCGGGGGATATCCTGCGAAACATTCCGAAGGCAAGAAAAAATTGACTTCTCCTTTAGGAGTGTCAACATGCCTGTGGCATGCTGACTTAGGGATCGCGTTAGCGGTTGATGAGGTGTACCCTAAAGAATCTTCTATGTAATAAATGAAGGTATGCTTCACAAATTTTTCATTTTTTTCTCGTAATCTGAACAAGGATTTTACAGACTGAAGGCGAATACCTTTAATTATAGATTTTATTTTGGAGTTGTTGCTTATGGATTTTTCTGATGTATCTTTCTCAGCAATGCTGCTGCCGGGGCAGATACGTGGAATCTTTATGACTATAGGGCCTCGTGATGTGCTCGACATACTTTTGGTAGCAATCATATTTTATAAAATGTACGGTATGCTCGAGGACACACGCGCTATTACTATCCTGAAGGGTCTTATAGTGCTTCTGGTTATCACGGTTATTACGGATTTGGTCGATCTTAACGCGATGAACTGGATGCTGGAGAAGGTTTTGACGCTGCTCTTTGTCGCATTGCCCATAGTGTTTCAGCCTGAGCTTCGCAGAACACTGGAGCATTTGGGGCAGGGCCGGCTGTTTGGAAAGTCGGTGTTCATAAATGACGAGGAAGCCCGTTCTCTCGTCAAAGAGATTGATAACGCTGTGTTCAGACTTTCAAGGCAGAAAATAGGAGCTTTGATTGTAATTGAGCGTGAAATGGGATTGAATGATATATGCGCATCAGGTATACAGATTGACGGACTTGTTACGGCGGATTTTTTGATGAACGTCTTTATTCCTAATACGCCGCTTCATGACGGTGCCATTGTCATTCGCGGAAAGCGCCTCATTGCTGCAGGCTGCCTGCTTCCGCTCACGGATAATCATTCTCTTTCCTCTGAGCTCGGCACACGCCATCGCGCCGCTATCGGTCTTTCCGAGCAGTGCGATGCGCTTGTTATAGTTGTGAGCGAGGAAACGGGTACTGTGTCGGTGTGCGAAGAAGGCCATATTGTTCGCCGCCTCGATTCCGAAAAGCTTCTCGGTTATCTGAGCCCGATTTTCACACGGGAAAATGCTTCTATTAAGGAAATTGTAGCGAACTGGAGGAAGAAGAAATGAGCTGGTTTCTGAACCTTATTCGCAGGAAACCTATAGCCAAGATATTTGCCCTTCTGGGGGCGGTTATCCTCTGGATTTTCGTAGTGCAGGACCAGAATCCGATGAGTGATACCAGCTATCGTGTTCCTGTTATGATGCTAAATGCACCGGACGGTTCAAAGATTAATCTGAGCGATGAGAACATAAAAATCAAGCTTCGCGGGACACGTTCAGCGATTGCTTCCATAGACCAGGATGATGTCCGTGCCTTCATTAATCTGGACAGTGTCGAACCTGGAACGCATAAGCTGAAGGTGCATACGGTGATTCCTCAGGGCGTAGAAGCTGTGGAGGTATCTCCGGATATGATTGAGGTCACCATTGACCCGATTGTGCAGCGCGCTATGGATATCACTCTTATCCGCGTGGGACAGGCTCCTAAGGATATGGCGGTGGCCAGCGTAGCTCCGAACACCCCTACGGTAACGGTTGAAGGACCGCGTTCCTCTGTCAAGGAGGTTGCGCAGGTTATTGGTTATGTGGGGCTGACGCAGTCCAGCGATACTGATGTTGATGTTCACGTTCCGCTTACTGCCATCGGAGATGAAGGAACGGGAATTGATGATGTCAGGGTCATTCCGAAATCTGTTAGTGTACATGTTCAGCTCGCAAGAGGGCTTTCAAAGAAGATTGTAGACGTTAAGCCGCTTTTTGAGGGGACAGTGCCCGAGGGATACGCTGTAAAGTCTGTTAAGATTGAGCCGACACGTGTCGAAATAGCCGGGGAATCTTCTATCATCAATCCGATAAACTCGCTGACGACTGAGCCTATTACGGTCTCCGAGCTTACGAAAAACACCCGCCGCGCAGTGCTTATTAGCCTGCCAAACGGTGTTACGGTCACAAACAAAATGGTTTTTGTGAATATTGAAATAGAAAAAGAATAAACAGGCATGCACGGCCTCTTTTGAAAACAGAGGCCGTGCTTTTGTTGTACGGGGGAAACCAATGATACGAATTTCTAATCTGAATATACCTTTGGCAGATGACACGGCGCTGCAGGCAGCAGTGGCGAGGCGCCTGCACATAGATGCCGGTTCGGTTCGGCGTTTACGCGTTGTCCGTGAAAATATTGATGCCAGAAGGTACCGGGGAGCACCCATATCATTTGTCTATGTGGTTGACGTGGAAACCAAGGAGGGCGACAACAAAATACTGCAGCGCATGAAGCGTGATAAGCAGCTCTCAAAGGCACCTGATGAGATTCCGTCTGTGTTTGAACGTGTCAGGAGCATTGCGGGCGCGTCTGAGCGTCCTGTTATTGTGGGCTTCGGCCCCGCGGGAATGTTTTCTGCGCTTCTTCTTGCCGAGGCAGGCTGCGCGCCGCTTGTGCTGGAACGTGGTGATGATGTGGATGCACGTCAGCGCGCCATAGAAGACTTCTGGAACGGAGGCCGTCTTGATACTACGACGAATGTGCAGTTCGGAGAAGGCGGCGCCGGAACATTTTCCGACGGAAAGCTCACCACGCGTATTAGTGACCCTGTCATGGCGGATATACTGAAGGTTTTTGTGGAAGCAGGCGCGCCTGATGAAATCCTGCGGCTTCATAAACCTCATATAGGAACTGACCTTTTGCGCGGAATTGTAAAAAACGTCCGTGAAAGAATACGGCAGCTCGGGGGCGAGGTGCGCTTCGGATGTACCGTTACGGATATTGAAATATCCTCTGACGGTATTAAGGCAGTTGTGGTAAACGGCAGTGAGCGCATTGAGACAAACGCGGTGCTTCTGGGGATAGGCCACTCGGCGCGGGATACATACCACATGCTCTACGGAAAAGGTATCAGCATGGAAGCAAAGCCCTTTGCCGCAGGAGTCCGTATTGAGCACCCGCAGGAGCTTATAGACAGAAGCCAGTACGGAGAGGATGCGGGAAATCCTAAGCTTCATGCGGCAGACTACGCGTTGACCTACAAGGACACGGAAACGGGAAGGGGAGCATACTCCTTCTGCATGTGCCCGGGAGGTCAGGTTGTTGCGGCAGCATCAGAAGAAGGTCGTGTTGTTACAAACGGCATGAGCCTTTATGCGCGTGATTCAGGCATTGCAAACGCGGCGCTTCTGGTGCAGGTTGCGGCGGAAGATTTCAAGGGAGATGTGCTGGGAGGAATTGCGCTCCAGCGTGAATATGAAGCATTGGCATACAGGCTAGGCGGAGGGGATTACCGCGCACCTGTTCAGACTGTAGGAGATTTTCTTTCCGGCAGAAAGGGGAGCACTGATTATCTTGTTGCTCCTTCATACAGGCCCGGTGTAATTCCGTGCGACCTGAGGGAATGTCTGCCCCCTGTGATAGCAAAAACGCTTGCTGACGCGCTTCCTTTCTTCGGGCGCAAAATCAAAGGGTTTGACGACCCGGGAGCGCCTATGACGGGAGTGGAAATGCGTTCTTCTGCTCCATGCCGTATAATCCGTTCCCGTGATACATACGAATCAGTATCGACACAGGGCCTTTTCCCCATGGGAGAAGGAGCAGGCTACGCAGGCGGCATAATGAGCGCCGCTGTCGACGGTGTTAATACGGCACTTGCTTTTTTGAAAAAAAGCGGGCATACTATAGGTTGATTTTATATTAGAAGAAAGTTTTTCAATTACATTGGAGGTTATCTCATGGCACGACTTTTTGGCACAGACGGTGTCCGCGGAGTGGCAAACCGGGAGCTTACACCGGAACTGGCATACCGCCTCGGACGTGCGGCGACTTTGTATTTCAGTGAAAAATCGGAGGACGATAAACAGCCTTCTATTATTATTGGACGTGATACACGTATTTCGGGAACGATGTTTGAATCCGCCCTGTCGGCAGGAATTACTTCCGCAGGCGGCCGCGCAATTGTTGCCGGTATTGTTCCGACCCCTGCAGTCGCATATTTTGCAAAAACCATGAACATGAAGGCGGGAATTGTTGTTTCCGCTTCACACAATCCGTACTACGACAACGGAATTAAATTCTTCGGAGGAGACGGCTACAAGCTGCCGGACGCCGTAGAGGATGAGATTGAAAGCATTGTTCACCGTATTGAAAACGGCGATGAGCTCTATCGTCCGCATGGCGGTGAAATAGGAACGGTGGAATTCCGTCACGACCTCGTCAAGCATTATCTTGAATATGTTCTCTCCACAACAGATGTGCGGCTTGACGGAATGAAGGTAGTTCTTGACTGTGCAAACGGAGCGGCCTACGAGGTAATGCCTGCTGTTCTCCGCCGTCTCGGCGCTGACCTCACTGTAATTAATGCAGCACCTTATGGCACGAATATCAATGATAACTGCGGCTCTACACATCTTGACGCACTGAAGCAGGCCGTACTGGAATATAAGGCTGATCTAGGTATAGCTCATGACGGTGATGCTGACCGCTGCCTTTGCATTGACGAAAAGGGAGAAGTCATCGACGGAGATCATATCCTTGTTATGTGCGGACTTGACCGCATGAAGCAGGGAAAGCTTGCCAATGACACGATTGTTACGACTGTCATGGCAAATATAGGCTTCCATCAGGCCGTGAAAGCTGCCGGGGGCCATGTTGAGGTAACAAAGGTCGGAGACCGATATGTCCTCGAAAATATGCTGCAAAACGGTCACTGCCTTGGCGGTGAGCAGTCCGGACACATCATCTTCTCTGATTTTGCTACGACGGGCGACGGCCTCATAACAGCGCTGCAGGTACTTTCTGCAGTAAAACGCAGCGGAAAGAAAGCATCTGTGCTTAATGCCATGATGACGAGCTATCCGCAGGTGCTTATAAACGTCACTGTTAAAACAAAAGAGGGCTGGGAAGAGAACGCAGCTATTACAAAGGCTATTGAAGAAGGCAATAAAGCCCTCGGGGAGACAGGACGTATTCTTGTGCGCCCGTCCGGTACTGAGCCGCTTATACGTGTAATGGCAGAAGGCCCTGACGAAGATGAACTCAATAATATATGCAACAAAATTGCCGGTGTTGTAAAAGACGAACTCGGTAAATAACTCAAACCTATTGAATCCCCCGTGAAACGGGGGATTTTTTTATACCTTTGTATTCCAAAATGGGAAATATCTTACTCGCAAAATCCAGACTAAAAATTATAAAATGGCATAAGAATTCCATATAAGGAATAATTATGCCAACGGTATATAAATGTTATAAAAGTCGTGAATCTCTAAATAATCAGTAAATTTCATTGACACTAATCCCGTTACGGTATAAAATAATCCTGTATTGCGGGATAGACGAAAATAAAATGCGTTCGACCGCAATATTCCAAAAAGGATAGATGCCGGATGGCTCCCGCCGGATGCGGAGCGGCGGAGCACAAGGCACATGACAGGGGGAACGAAAACCTGTCATGCTCCTTTTGCAAAGAAAGTGAGGTGAGACGTATGGGACATCCGGTGACAACGAATCCGTTCATTATCATGCTCATCAACATGGCAATCGTGTTTGCTGTTCTGATGGGATTGAGCGCGATGATTCGTTTGATCCATATTGCTGACCCAACGAAAAAAAGCAAGTAAAACCTGTCGGTTTCCCGGACCGGCAAAAAATGAGGTGATTTTACATGGGACATCCGGTTACCACGAATCCATTCATCATCATGCTTATCAACATGACAATCGTTTTTGCTGTGCTGATGGGCTTGAGTGCAATGATTCGTCTTATCCATCTCTGCGACCCTACAGCAAAGGCCAAAGAGGAAAAGAAACCGGCTGCGGCACCTAAGGCTGCTGCTCCTGCGGCTGCACCGGCAGCCGCTCCGAAAGCAGACAACAGCGCAGTTATCGCCGTTATTGCCGCTGCAGTAGCAGCATACGACAGCGAAGCCCGCATCGTTACGGTTCGCCCGCTTGAGAGCACTGTATGGAAAAACAATGCCCGCGCGACGGCACTGAGCAACACAGTCTGCTGAGGAATCACTGAATAAGTTCTGCGGACTTAATCATTGATTCCCAAGAAACGGCACTGTCAAAAGACAGTCAGCCGCCTAAGGAGGAATTATCAGAATGGAAGTTTGGAATGCGTTTGTTGTATCGATCGCATCTGTCTGGAATGACAGTGGTTTCCAGGCCCTGACGGGCGGAAACGTTATCATGATGCTGGTCGGCTGCTTCCTGCTCTACATGGCATTTGTCAAAGAGTATGAGCCGCTGCTTCTTTCGCCGATCGCTTTCGGCTGCATCATGGCTAAC
>NZ_CDXDFU010000053.1:0-9403 GCF_978017985.1 Schwartzia sp. (in: firmicutes)
TCCTGAGCCTGTTGTGCCGGTGAAGATTTCCTTTACTGCTTCGCAGATTAACCGCAGACTTGGTACAAAGCTTTCCGGTGACGTTATGTGCGATATTTTGAAGAAGCTTGGCTTCGGTATCGAAACAGTTTCTGATGAAAGCTATACAGCTGTTGTCCCGTCCTGGAGAAATGACGTTACACGCTGGGAGGATTTGTCCGAGGAGGTCGCTCAGGTCTACGGCTTTGATGAAATTCCGTCAACAACACCACATGGCAGGGTTATGAGTGCGGGACAGAGCAAAAAACAGTATTTCATTGAGAAGATGAAGGATGTTCTTTGCAGTCTCGGTCTTGATGAAACTGCTTCCTTTGCTTTTACTCATCCTTCAATGTATGATAAAATGCAGGTGCCTGAGGACAGCAAGCTGAGAACCGCGATTCCTATCATGAATCCGCTGACTGATGAATATCCGCTGGTAAGAACCACGCTTCTTTCGAGCGTTTTTGAAAATGTTGTAAGAAATCTTTCGCGCAAAAACGAAGATGTCCGTCTTTTTGAAATCGCACCTGTATTTTATCCGAAGGCTCTCCCTGTTACGGAGCTTCCTGATGAGGTCATGAAGGCTGCCGGAATCATAACCGGACGCCGTGCTCCTCTCGGATGGAATCAGGGAAATGATGAAGTTGATTTCTATGATCTGAAGGGCATTATCGAGGAGCTTTTGACGGCTCTTTCCATTAAACGCTATACTGTAGAGGTCGGAGAGCATTACGCAATGCATCCGGGCAAAACAGCTGTCATTAAAAAGGGCAGTGATATTCTGGCATATATCGGAGAGGTACACCCTGCTGTTGCAGAAGCATTTTCTGTTAAGAAGAAAATGTATGCCTTTGAAATGGATGTTCTCACGCTGATGAAGCATTCGGAAGAGCATTTCACTTATACGCATCTGCCGAAATATCCGGCTGTCAGCCGTGACCTGGCTCTGCTTGTTGACCGTGATTTGCCGGCAATGGATATTGAAAAGGTCATCAAGAAGAATGCAGGCCCGTATTTCAAGGAAGTCTGCCTGTTCGATGTTTATACGGGAAAACAGGTTGACTCCGCGAAGAAGAGTGTCGCGTTCTCGCTTCTTTTCCAGTCAAATGATAAAACTTTGACAGATGCGGAAGTAGATGAGGCGTTTGGTAAAATTGTTTCTGAAGTAGAAAAATTATTTGGCGCAGAACTGCGCGCGTAAAAAATAAAGCTGCTCTTGGCATTTGCTGGAGCAGCTTTTTACAAATCAGGGAGGGTGAGTGTATGAATCAGAAGGTTGACGTTGAAATTTTTGGCGAAATTATTCCGCTGAAGACAGACGGCGATTCCGAGTATGTACGTAATCTTGCGGCTTCAGTGGATAAGACCATGAGAGGTATAGCTCAAAAAACACGCAGTTTTTCTCCTGCCAGAGTTGGTGTATTGGCAGCTTTGGAATTTGCGGATAAATATTTTCAGGCAAAAAGAGATTATGATGAGCTGCTTGACCTCTTGGAGTCGAAAAAGAACCATAAATAGATTTCCGTTTTATTTCATACGTAATAAGGATTGATGAATAAGTGAAATAATGATATAGTACATAGAGATAAATTGATTGAAGTGGGAGTGTAGGATGTTTAATTTCAAGCACAAAAACACGGAATTTTTCGACCTGTTTGTCGACAGCGCCAAGTATTTTTACAAGGGTGCGCTTATTATGGAAGAAGTAATGCTTGATTCATCAAAGGCTGTTGTCAAGATGAAGGAAATCATTGATTTGGAGCATGAAGCTGATGCTGTGAATGACCGGATCATTGATCATCTGAATCAAACATTTATTACTCCCATTGATCGAGAAGATATTTTTGCCCTTGCAAACGGTCTGGATGACGGAGTCGATTTTTTGCAGGGTACACTTCAGAGAATTGTAATTTATCGAATCGGACCGTCAAAAGAAGGGGCTATTTCCTTAACAAAGCTGCTTTTGGAAGCAACTGAGGAAATAATAAAGGCATTCTCCCTTTTGAAGGATATAAAGAAAAACCGTGTTGCTATTTTGGAGGCTACACATAAGATCGGAAAGCTTGAGAGTGAGGGAGACCGTGTTTATCGGCATGAGATCGCTTACCTGTTCGATAATGTCAAGGATCCGATTGAGCTTATAAAGTGGAAGGATATTCTTGAAAATCTGGAAGATACGCTGGATCATTGCGAGGATGTTTCTGATATGATACGCGGTGTGGTAATGAAATATGCCTGAACTTCATTGGATGATTTTTACGGTTATCGGCCTTGCGGTATTGTTTGATTTTATCAATGGTTTTCATGATACCGCAAATGCTATTGCAACATCTGTTTCAACGAGGGCGATTGCTCCTAATGACGCAATCATCATGGCGGCTGTACTTAACTTTATCGGTGCTATGTACAGTACCGGTGTGGCTAAGACAATCGGAAGTGATATTGTCAGCTCGGCGGATCAGGTTAATGAGGCTGTGCTTATTGCGGCTTTGGCCGGTGCTGTTATATGGAATATATTAACATGGTGGATTGCTCTGCCCAGCAGTTCTTCACATGCGATGGTCGGCGGTGTTATCGGCGCGGTTTTGGTTTCTACGGGGATGGGGGGACTGAACCTTGCCGGAATTGGAAAGATTGTTCTTTCTCTTGTTATTTCGCCTGTATTGGCTATTGTTTCCGGATGCGCGGTCATGTACCTGCTCTATGTTATCTTTGGAAACACATCTCCGCATATCATTAACGGACGTTTCAAAAAGATGCAGCTTGTTTCGGCAGCAATGATGGCTTTTTCCCATGGGTCTAATGATGCACAGAAATCCATGGGTATTATTACGCTGGCTTTGTTCAGCGGAAATTATATTTCCTCATTTGAAGTTCCGTTTTACGTAAAACTTTTATGCGCCGTTGCTATGGCGCTTGGAACTGCGCTTGGCGGATGGCGTATTATCAAAACAATCGGCGGAAAGATTTTTAAGCTTGAGCCTATCAGCGGTTTTGCCGCAGATTTGAATTCGTCGCTCGTTATTTTTTCCGCGACACTGCTTCATCTGCCTGTCAGCACGACACATGTCGTTTCCGGTTCCATTATGGGCGTTGGAACGGCAAAGAGAATTCGTGCGGTACGCTGGGGTGTTGCACAACAGATGCTTGTTGCATGGGTTTTGACTATTCCTTGCACGGCACTTTTGGGTTCTGTTCTGTATCAGATTGTTCTTTGGATTTTTTAAGACTTGAAAGGAGTTTGTCCTTTCAAGCTTTTTTTTTAGGGGGATGGAGGATATGGAATCATACGCTAAGGAAGCCTTTATTTCAGAGAAACAAACCCTTCGAGAAATATTTGATTCGTTCTTTCATGATGACATGAAAAATATTGTGGCCGGCAATGTTGACGGTAAAATTCACGGTCTTCAGAATGAGTTTGTCGGTAAACACAGATTTTGCCCGATTTTTATCCAAAGTGAAATAGGACAGCGTATATACCGCCGATCCATTATTTTCTTGATGATTATCGCCGTACACAGATTGTTTTCCGATGCGGAAGTAATAGTCCGTTTTACGGTAAACAAAGGACTGTACTGTGATATTGTGTTTAAAAACCATAAGCTGACTGCGGATGATGTTTCGCTTATAGACAAAGAAATGAAAAAAATTGTATCGGAGAATATTCCGATTACAAAGCAGCGTCTTCCTCGTGAGATAGCTATTCAGTTATTTAAGGAATCTAAACAGATTGCAAAGGTTAATCTGCTAAATTCCCTTATGTTGAAAGAAGTAAGTGTTTTTTTCTGCGGAAAGGATTATGGATATTTTTATGGATCTATGCTGGACAACACCGGTGAATTAGGTCAGTTTAAAATTAATTATGAGGAACCGGGGATACTGCTGAGGACTCCGGCAGGAGAAAAAGCAATTTGCGCTGAGGTTAAGCAGCCAAAGTTCAGAAGTATTTTGACCGAATCAAAAGAGTGGGCTGAAATACTTCACTGCGGGTATATTCCTGATTTGAACCGCTACATAAAGCATAATAAGATTACAGATATTATTCGTGTTTCGGAAGCGCTTCATGAGAAACGAATAGCCAATATTGCGGATGAAATTGCCAGCAATATCAATCGTGTGCGTCTGATTACCATTGCAGGCCCGTCCTCTTCCGGTAAAACATCGTTCAGCCAAAGGCTTAAAGTGCAGCTGAGGGTGTTGGGGCTTGAGCCTGTGTCATTATCTTTGGATGATTATTTCTGGGAGCGTGAAAGAAATCCGAAGCTGCCTAACGGTGAATATGATTATGAATCGTTGGATGCATTGGATCTTGAACTTGTAAACGACCATCTGTTAAAGCTTTTGAACGGTGAAGATATCATGCACCCAAGGTATGATTTTGTCACCGGAACAAGAGAGCTTGATATGGTAGGGCCTGTAAGCCTTCCACCGGGACAGCCGCTTATCATTGAAGGAATTCACGGCCTTAATGAGAAATTGACCTCAGCAATACCGAGAAATCAGAAGTTCAAAATATATGTAAGTGCACTGACTCAGCTTAATGTTGACCAGCACAACCGCATACCGACTACTGACGCGAGACTGATTCGCAGACTTGTAAGAGACTCACAGTTCAGAGGGGCAGGCGCGTTGAAAACACTGAAACAGTGGCCTATAGTTCGGGCAGGGGAGGATAAAAATATTTTCCCGTTTCAGGAGGATGCGGATGTATCTTTTAACTCCGCTTTGATTTATGAGCTGGCTGTTCTTAAAAAACATGCAGTGGCGATGCTGAAGGATGTACCTCCTGTGGCTGAAGAATACTGCATTGTACAGTATATACTGGATATGCTTTCGTTTTTTGATGATATTGATGATGAAGATGAGATACCGAATAACTCTATTTTACGTGAGTTTATCGGTAAGTCGTGCTTTTTCAAATCAAACGGCGATTTAAAGGAATAACGTAATGGACATAAAAAAACTGCGGTTTTTCAACCGCAGTTTTTTATATGCTGTTATGCTTACTCGCCGAGAGTGCTGTGCAGACGCTGTTTTACTTCGTTCGGGTCGTCGATTTTCAAAAGCTCGCCCAGCAGGGATTTTGCCTTATTGGCAGTCAGAGAGCGAAGATTCTTTTTGAAGAATTCTTCAGCAACCTGCGGGAACAGTGCGTAGGAGAGGATATCCTCCTCCGGTGCATTTTCGTAGCCTTTTTCAGCAAGCTCATCACGGAACTGAGCCATTGTCTTTTCTTTTGCATCTTCAACAGCACAGTCTGTGATGATTTCAGAATCCTGAATACCGATGGAGTGCAGGAAATCACGGGAGATTGGTTTCGGTGTATGACCGAACTTGCCACGTGCCAGGTCTTTGAATTCCTTCGGAACCATCTTGTAACGCTCGCCCATCATGACGTTGAAGGTTGCCATAGTACCGACAATCTGGCTGGACGGAGTAACAAGCGGCGGATAGCCGAGGTCGGCGCGTACGCGCGGCATTTCATCCAGCAAATCCTGATATTTGTCTTCCATGCCCTGTTCCTTGAGCTGATTCGTCAGGTTGGAGAGCATACCGCCCGGAATCTGGAAGTCCAGAACGTTAGGATTGACATCAAAATAACCCTTGAGGTTGAACTCTTTGATGAGGTCCTGTTTTACCTGCGTGAAATGCTTGGAAATCGGAATCAGTTTCTGACGGTCAAGCTTTGTATCACGCGGGGATTCCTTCAAGGTTTCAATCATTGTCTCAGTGCACGGCTGAGATGTGTCGCATGCAAAAGGAGCAAGTGCCGTGTCGATGATATCAACGCCTGCTTCGATTGCTTTCAGGTATGTCATGGAACCAAAGCCGCTGGTGTAGTGGGTGTGAAGCTCAATAGGAACTTTGATGGCAGCTTTTAATTTCTTTACCAGGTCTTCAGCAACATACGGCTTCAAAAGACCGGACATATCCTTGATGCAGACAGAATGGCAACCCATTTTTTCAAGCTCTTTGGCAAGCTCAACGAAGGTTTCATTCGTGTGGTACGGGCTGACAGTGTATACGAAACAGCCCTGAACATGGGGCTTCTCCTTGCATTTGAGTGCTTCATCAATGGAAGTACGGAGATTCTGTATATCATTGAGTGCGTCAAAGATACGGAAAACACGCACGCCATGTTCAGACGCTTTGCGGACGAAAGCACGAACCACATCATCGGAATAATGATTATAGCCGAGCAGATTCTGACCACGGAGGAGCATCTGGATAGGGGTCTTTTTCAAATGCTTTTTAAGTGTATCAAGTCTTTCCCACGGATCTTCATCCAAGAAACGAAGGCATGTATCAAATGTTGCGCCGCCCCATGCTTCAAGAGCATTAAAGCCGATTTCATCCAATGCTTCCAACTGAGGCAGCATCTGACTGATGCGCATACGGGTAGCGCACAAAGACTGGTGTGCGTCACGAAGGATTGTTTCCGTAATTTTAACAGGCTGCATTTCTGCCATAATCAAAAACACTCTCCCTTGATTGTATTATTGTGCCTTACGGACATTACATAACTACAGTATATGAAGCTGGATTTTCATTGTCAATGTATACATGAAAAACTTTTACAAAAAATAAGTAATTTCTTTGGTTATTCGTTTTCGTCCATGTCGATTCCTTTTTTTACGAGCTCACGATATGCTTTCTGGAGCGATTTCGTAATTTCGCCGGGCTGACCGTTTGCAATGGTATTGCGGTCAATTGCCTTTACAGGAACGATTTCGTTTTCCGTATTTGTGATGAAAGCTTCTTCGGCAGAATAAGCAAATTCCGGCTTGAAAGCCTTTTCGACAACTGTTAAATCAAGCTGCTTTGAAAGTCGTTCCATGATGAGTTCACGGGTAACGCCAGGAAGGATAAGATTGTTTTTCGGATGTGTCCAGAGGATTCCTTCTTTTACAACGAAGAAATTGGCATCCACGCCCTCTGTAATGATGTTGGCATCCTTGCGGTAGAGAAGGGCCGTTGCGCCGTTAGCTTTTACGGCCTGATCCATTGCGACAACATTTCCAAGCAGGTTAAGTGAGTTAATATCGCAGCGGAGCCAGCGGATATCCTCGACCAATGCGACACGAATACCGTTTTCCTGCCATTCGGTATTCACCGGAGTATCGCGGATAATGACATTCAGGTGCGGCAGGGACGGGTAAGGGGACTGCAAAGAACGCTGGGCTGTTCCTCTTGATAACTGGAAGTAAATGAGTCCGTCCTTTATCTCTGTCTTTTGAATCATTTCATTAAAAAGGTTGTAAAGCTCTTCGTCCGTATCGGCGATAGGAATATTCAATGCCCGCATGGAGTTTCTGTATCTTTCGAGGTGCTTTTTTACTCCAAAGCATACGCCGTCATAAACACGAAGTGTTTCATAAACGCCGTCGCCGAGCTGATAGCCTCTGTCCTCCAGCTGTACGGCATATTCTTTCAAATCAATAAAAGTGCCATCGATGTAAGCCAATTCTTTCATCAAAAGACCTCCTAAGTAGTAATCTTCTATATTATAGATGAAAAAATTTTTTAATAATAGTCTTTATTTTATTGTTTGATATTATTTTTTCCCATGAATACACGACGTTTTTTACATGCGCAAACCTTGAACTATAGCCTTATAATGTGGTATGATTTGTAAAATTGTACAGTATATGCATTCTGAATGGAGGAAAATTTTCAATGAAAATTGTTGTTACTATTGTCGGTAAAGATCAGGTCGGTATCATTGCTTCGGTCAGTTCCATTCTGGCTGATAATAATGTCAACATATTAAACGTCAATCAGAATATCATGGACGGTTTTTTCAATATGGTTCTTATTGCCGAGATGACAGATGACAAGCTGAAGTTGGCAGATTTGCAGAAGCTCCTGAAAGAAAAGGGAGAAGCAATGAGGTTGGAAATTAAAGTGCAGCATCAGGATATTTTCAACAGCATGCATACTATTTAAGTAATAATTTCTTTTTGGGAGGAATAACCTTGATAACGATTGACGATATACTTGAAACCAATCGAATGATAACTGAGAATAAGCTTGATGTGCGTACTATTACGATGGGTATTTCCCTTCGTGACTGTGCTCATCCGAATATTACTCAGTTCTGTCAGAATGTTTACGATAAAATAACCAAATCAGCTGAGTTCCTTGTTAAAACGGGTGAGGAAATCGAGGCTGAATATGGTATCCCTATCATCCATAAGCGCGTGTCGGTAACTCCGATTGCTATTGCGGCTGAGGCATGCAAAACAGATACCTATGTTCCTGTGGCAGAGGCTTTGGACAGAGCTGCAAAGGAAGTAGGAATCAATTTCATCGGCGGTTTCTCCGCTTTGGTAGAGAAGGGCTTCACCAACGGTGACCGTATTCTGTTGAACTCCATTCCGCAGGCATTGGCAAGCACATCGCTTGTATGCTCTTCGGTCAATCTGGGCTCCACAAAAGCCGGCATAAACATGGACTGTGTCCGTGAGATGGGTGAAATCATCAAGAGAACTGCAGAGCTCACCCGTGACGAGCAGGCAATCGGCTGCGCGAAGCTGGTTGTATTTGCAAACGCACCGGGAGATAATCCTTTCATGGCAGGTGCTTTCCACGGTGTAAGCGAAGCTGAGCGTGTAGTCAGCGTAGGCGTAAGCGGCCCGGGCGTGGTAAAACATGCTCTTGAAGGACTCAAGGGTGCGGATTTCACAGAGGTTGCCGAAACAATCAAGAGAACCGCATTCAAGATTACCCGCGTAGGTCAGCTTGTAGCCCGCGAGGCATCCAAACGTCTTGGTGTTCCGTTTGGAATTATTGACCTGTCTTTGGCACCGACTCCGGCAGTTGGAGACAGTGTTGCAAACGTTTTGGAAGAAATGGGACTTGAAAGCTGCGGTGCACCGGGAACGACAGCTGCTTTGGCACTTCTTAACGATGCTGTGAAAAAGGGCGGTCTTATGGCTTCCTCGCATGTTGGCGGCCTAAGCGGCGCATTTATCCCTGTCAGTGAGGATCAGGGCATGATAGACGCAATCAACGCCGGCAGCCTCTCCATAGAGAAGCTGGAAGCAATGACATGCGTATGCTCCGTCGGACTTGATATGATTGCCATTGAGGGAGATACCTCCGCAGCTACTATTTCGGGAATTATTGCCGACGAGGCTGCTATCGGTATGATCAACAACAAGACTACGGCTGTACGTATTATCCCTGTTCCGGGCAAGAAGGTCGGAGACGTCGTAGAATACGGCGGTCTTTTGGGATACTGCCCAATTGTTCCTGTAAGGAATAAATTCAGTTCTGAGGCGTTTATTGCAAGGGGCGGGCGTATTCCAGCTCCAGTCAGAAGCTTAACGAATTAAGAAATCAGAGCCCTGCAAAGGGCTCTTTTCTTCCTGAGGAGGAA
>NZ_CDXDFU010000054.1:0-12823 GCF_978017985.1 Schwartzia sp. (in: firmicutes)
AAATGAGTGATTACAGTACAGATAATTCCTACCAGCTCAGGAATCCCGTGCGAGCCTGTAATAAAAGAAGTATTTTTCAGGCAGTAAACAACAAGCATCGCAAAAATTGCAGACGGAAGAGCATTGCCAAGATACCTGACGAGAACAGGCGTCGGTTTTGACGGAGAAAATACAAGAAAAGGAATGGCCCTGGTAAGAACGCTGGCCAAAGCGCATAACGTTATCGTAACAACCTGTTCAAAGAATGTCATGTACCCTGTACCTTCTTTTCAAGGAATCCCCGTCCCAAAACAAGACTCGCCAGAATCAGAATCATCGTAGGCAGCATAAAAGAATCCGGTCCAAATACGCGAAGGCATATTATCGCAGACAGTATCCCGATTCCGGCTGTATAATGCTGTTTTTCGTGCATCCACTGCTCAAGAAAAATAACAACAAACATAGCGGTCATGACAAAATCAAGACCCTTTGTATCGAATGGCAGGAACCCACCGAAAAACCCGCCCAAGGTCGCCCCCGCAACCCAATAGCACTGGTTCAAAAACGTCACCCATAACATAAACCAACCGCGATCTATTCCCTGCGGAATTTTCGCCGTATAATTTATAGAAAAGGTTTCATCGCAAAGCCCGTAGATCAAGTACAGCCGTTTCCATCCAAGCCCTTTGAATCTGTCGAGCATGGCGATTCCGTAAAAAAGATGCCGCGCCTGTATCATGAGTGCCAAAAGAAATACAGCCACAGGGGCAAATGGCGAAAGCAGCATAGAAACAGCTACAAACTCCAGCGATCCTCCAAAAATAACCGCTGACATTATCATGGGATATACAAATGAGAATCCGTACGCATTCATATAAACGCCATATGCCATTCCCAAAAATAAAAATCCGGCAAGAATCGGCAGCGTATACGGGAATGCGGCCTTTAACGCCGCTATCCTTATATCAGACATTTTTTCGTTATGCATTACGCTTCCTTATTCTTCTCCTTGAAAAGAGTATCCATGTGAGGAGAGTGGTATCCCTGCTCCTCAAGCGCACGTTTCAGACTGCCGTCGGACGGAGCATGGTAAACAGGCTCCGGACGGTATATCTGCGGTTCTTCAGCCTTTCTTTTAGAAGCAGAGTGCTTCACATAGGTATAGTCTTTTTCTGAAGCATCGTATGTTCTCGTGTCGTCAGTCATATCTTCCGGCACAGCAGAAATATCCATCTTTATCAGGAAGGCGACAATCCTTCTTCCTTCTTTGATGGATTCGTAGCTCATAACATAATTCGTCTTTTTATTGATTTCACGGATAGGGCCGTCCAATACACGGCTGCGGAAATGGGCAATCCTGTCGTATGCTCCTTCAGGAACGTCAAGCACATTGCGAAGCTCTTCAACTGAAAATCTTCGTTCTATGATTCCTGTGCCGTTTTTGCGGGCAAACCCTCTATACTGAATCAGAAGCTCAACAAGACGCCACGCGTAGGAGGAACTCAGCGGGAAAATCTGTTTCATCGTGATGCGTGTATATCCATACTCCTTGTCTAAAAGCTGCAGGAGGTACGGCTTCATATCATCACCGAATTTCATGATAAGTCCTTCGTCTCCGATATAACGGAAGGACTGAAAGATAACAGACTCACCACCCTTATCCTTCGGGTTTTTAGGGTTCTGAGGCGGAAGCTTTACCGTATGGGAAAGCATTTTCTTTGCGATGGTCGGAACAACGTTCAGATATTTATCGTTGCCGAGCGCCGCCGCAAGAGCTGCAGGTTTAATTTTAATCTGCTTGAATTCGGTCTCATTCCATGGATCCACAGCCTGCAGCGCCAATGCAAAAAGGCGAAGCTGCAGAGTATCCATGCCTTTTCTGACATTAATCAGAGGGTTTGCCTGATAGATACTGTCACGAAAAGGTGCAAGTTGAAAGTTTCCGCTTTCTTCTTCAAAGAGGTCTTTTTCATCTTCCTTGCGTTCCATAATCACATTCACCTCAAGATGTAGTATATCATTAAGTGTCACACACATCAACGCCGTGTGACACTTACAATTTGGTGTCATTTCGGGCTTACTTTTTGTGACATTTACACTTTGTCCTTACAATTTGGTGTCATAAAAAACGATTTTATCGGGATTCACATATTACGTCACTTACAATTTGGTGTCATTTTGAGCTTACTTTTTGGTGTTATATCGGCAGAAAAAAAATAAAAAATTTTTCATTTTTCCAACTTACTTTTTGTGACTATACATGATAAGGTATTTTTGAAATAATAATGCTACTACATCTGCTGCTTACTTTTTGTGACATAAAAAATATTTACATCACATCTTTTCGTTGCCATTCAAAAAATTTTATGTTACCTTTTCATCAATTGAGGATATTTTTCTGGCACTTACTTTTTGTGACATATACAAATGAAGTACCCTGATAATTTACTTCGCTCCATGCTTACTTTTTGTGACATACAGCTTACAATCCGGTGCGATTTTCTTACTTTTTGCGGATATTTTCTTACTTTTTGTGGTTCCGTATCTTACTTTTCGTGGACACAACCCTTACAATATGTGGACATTAACCACTCTGAAACGTTGATTTATCAAGGGTTTCTGATTCCCTAAAGTATTTAAAGTTTTATAAGTATTTATAAAAGACCAAATAAAACTTACTTTTTGTGGACAATAAAAAAATTTTTTCGCCAAAGCCACAGCTTCGTTTTAATAGCCTTGTAAAGAGATTGTGCGACATTTCCTTTTTATAATATGGTATACTGAATACAAAGGATAGGAGGATGTCCATGAAACGTGACCAGATAAAAGCAATGATATACGGACACGCTATCGGAGATGCGCTTGGCGTTCCGGTTGAATTTCAAACAAGAGAACAGCTGCTGAGAAATCCCGTAAAAGGAATGCAGAGCGGTGGCACTTATAATATGCCTGCAGGCTCATGGTCTGATGATACAAGCATGACACTCTGTATATTGGATAGTCTTGCGGAAAAAGGAAAAGTTGATTTCGAAGATATAATGCAGCATTTTATGCGCTGGCTTGATTCCGAATATACACCGACAGGAAAAGTATTCGATGTAGGACACGGTACAATGAAATCATTGATGCGCTATAAAAAAGGGGCACTTCCTCTTGAAAGCGGAGGACGCTCTGAGCGTGACAATGGAAATGGTTCTCTTATGAGAATCAGTCCGATTTCTTTGTATTTGGCACTTACAAAAGAAAAAATGGATGATGAAGCAGTAGAGCTGGTACATAAGGTATCTTCTTTGACACATGCTCATCCGCGCAGTTTAATTGCCTGTGGAATTTATACATTCATAGCATTTGGCCTTTTAAAGGGAAAAGGTGTTTCCGATGCTGTTACAGAGGGAATAGACGGGGCCTATGAGTATTACTCTGAGCATAGTGAGTTTATGCTTGAGAAAGAGATGTACGACCGTGTGTGGAATCTGCGCCGTCTCAAAGCACTTCAGGATGCAGATATCAGGAGCAGCGGATATGTAATTGATACGCTTGAGGCTGCGTTATGGTGCTTTATTACAACCAAAAGCTATCGTGCCTGCGTATTGAAAGCCGTAAATCTCGGTGAGGATACAGATACGGTTGCGGCAATAGCAGGAGGTCTGGCCGGACTTGCATATGGCTGGTATGATATCCAAGAGGATTGGAAAAAGGATTTGTTGAGGACGGATTTCATTGACGGTCTTTGTGATAAGTTCTCTGACAGATTTCATATCGTAAATTAAAGTGTTTCAAAAACAGGGTTATATCTGATACAAAAGATATAATCCTGCTTTTTTTAGGGAAGTTTTATATATGACACCAAAAAGTAAGTATGACGAAATAATATATCCACAAATTGTAAGTATGAAAAAGGAAATGAGGAGAAAATGGTAACAGTTCTTCCGGAGTTTTATGGTGAGTTTTTTTGTAAAGCAGGCGAGTGCAATCATTCCTGCTGCAAGGGTTGGGAAATAGATATTGATGAATGTACGGCTGCTAAATACCTCGAAGAAAAATCTCCTTTTGGAGAAACGCTTCGTGAAAACATAATATTTGGCGAAACCGCCTCGTTCAAACTCACGCCGGATGAGAGATGTCCTTTTCTGCAGAATGACGGACTATGCCGTATCATTTTGGAAAAAGGAGAGGATTTTCTTTGTGAAATATGCTCAATGCATCCCAGATTTTTTACTTATTATCGGGAGCTTGAGCTTGCGGGGATAGGGCTTTGCTGTGAAAAGTCCTGTGAACTTCTGCTGTCCGATGACGAAAAGCTCATTTTCTGCTCTGAAAGCGGAGAGTTTGAAGGAGATTTTGACAGGCTTCTCAAGTATGCGGGTATTGACGGACATGGGCTTGAGCAGCCCTTTGAACCCGACTGTTCGGAGGAATACTTTTCGTTTGTGCTTTCTGTTATGAAAGAAACAGAGCCTATAAATGAGGAGTGGACGGAAAAGCTTTGCCTTATGGAAACGGAAAAAGAAATGATTCTTGAAAAAATGCGGGACATAAGTCAAAAAGATTTTGCCGTAAAGCTTCAGAGAATATTTCAGATGATTTTATACAGACAGCTGGAAAAGATAGATGAGTATGGTGGGGAGCTGCTTTATGCTTTTGCAAAGTTTAACACGCAGTTTATACTGTATGAATATCTCCGAACAGATTATTTGAGCGAGTCTGTACGATCATGGTCGGAGCAGATTGAGTATGATACTGACAATGTAAATCTGTTATTGAAACGAATAATGAAATAAAATACTAAATAATTTCATTATTTATTTTAGTGCCGTGCAGTGGGCAATTCTTCATTATTATTATATAATTAAGGTTATAGGGCAGTGCTGAAGACGATGTATCCTCTGAGAAAGGCGGAGCATTATGAAGCAGATAAATTACCGCATTGAATATGAAGATGGGATTGATATTGCCAAGGACTGGACGGATTTTTTGTGTGTAGTTGATGAAATCGGCTGTATGGAAGAATATGAAGCTTCGTCTGATATTCTTTTGAAAATGAATTTCGGAGGCATAAATCCTGAAGCCGCGCAGCTCATTCTTGATTATGTTCATGAACATCTGCCTAAGGCAAAGACTGCGGGGCTTTCAATTACTCTTGTGGGCAAGAACAAAGACGCGCATTTCCTTGTCATGAATGCAATGTTTTTTATGTATTCTACCGTTGACATTCTTGAGGTTCCCGGAAGTATTCCAAAGGAACAGTATGAGACGGCCCGACAGCTTATGGGTGGCTTTCTTGACAGCGGAGAGGTTTTGCGCGGGGTTGAGATTCTGGCATCAGGGCTTTATACGGATATTGGTTCAAGTGTTCAGGATGTTGCTCTTGCACATGCGGAGATTCCGATATTCGGTGCTGTTGCGGGATTTCATGATGCCTTCCGTCATGACCGTTTTGACGGAATCGGAAATCCGAAATCCGAGAGATATGAGTTTATCTGCGGAAAGAAAATTTATACTGCAGGTGGAATGGTTATTAAATTCATGGGGGAAAAGCTCCATGTTCATATTGACTACACGCTGGGCTGGAAAGCCGTTGGAAAAGAACTGGAGGTAACGGAATCGGACGGCAATTACTGCCTCGTTTCCATAGATAATGAGCCTGCTGCTTATGTATATGAAAAATATCTTGGGGTAGATCCGTCAGGAGAGGCATTTATAGATAACATTTTCGCGTTCCCAATGACAGCAGAGCGCAAGGGTGTGCTTCTTGCCCGGGTTCCTGTCCATCATACAAAGGACGGCAGACTGTATTTTTATGGTGCTGTTCAGCCGGGGGACAAGCTGAGACTTGCTTATGGAAACCCTATAGAAATTCTGAAGGAAACATATGAGACAAGTGAACGGATGGCAGCGTTTGGTCCTGAAGCCGTATCGCTGATGATATGCGGTATTCGGGATATGTTTTTGAAGCAGGATGCAGATGAAGAATTGCGTGCATTTGCAAGGATACAAAGCAACCAGGAGGTTTTCTGCGGAACAGGGCAGGTTTATCTCAAGGATGGCTGCGGAGGAATGATGAACGCAACTCTTGTGGCAATCGGTATGCGTGAGTGTGATGAGCCTGTACCGGTGCAAAACAAACTGGGAGATGTCTCCGAGTCTGTGAAATCCGGGGTTATTCCTCTTTCAACGAGGCTGGCGAGATTTCTGGAGGTCACTACAAATGAACTGAAGGAAAAAGCGGAGCAGGCAAAGGCTGCTAACGTAGCAAAATCCCAGTTCCTTTCAAATATGAGTCATGAGATTAGGACACCGATTAATGCGGTGCTCGGAATGGACGAGATGATTCTGCGTGAGAGCCGTGAATCGGCGATTGTAGGGTATGCAGAAAATATTCGTACCGCAGGCAACAGCCTTTTAAGCATCGTAAACGATGTGCTCGATTTTTCTAAGATCGAGGCAGGGAAAATGGATATTATCCCTGTTGAATATGCTTTAAGTTCTATGCTTAACGATCTCGTAACCATGATTCAGACGCGGGCAGACGATAAAGGCCTGGAGCTTATCGTACATGCGGATCCTTCACTTCCCTCTGTGCTTAACGGAGACGAAATCCGTATTAAGCAGGTGATGACAAATCTTTTAACGAATGCTGTAAAATACACTAAAAAAGGTAGCGTTACACTAACGCTTAAAGCAATGCCAACAGAACGTGAGGATAACGTTGATATATCTATACATGTTATTGATACAGGTATAGGAATACGTAATGAAGAGAAAGAAAAGCTCTTTACTGCGTTTGAGAGAATAGATGAGAAGCGTAACAGAAATATCGAGGGAACGGGCCTCGGAATGAATATTACGAAACGCCTGCTGGATCTGATGGGCTCGAAGCTTGTTGTGAAGAGTGAATACGGCAAGGGCTCGGATTTTTCCTTTGTCCTGTCTCAGCAGATTGTAAATCCTGAGCCTATAGGAGATTTCCAGGATTCGTGGAATCAGCTTCGCGAGCATCATGACGTATATCATGAATCCTTTACTGCCCCTGATGCGAAGATTCTTATTGTTGATGATACAATAATGAACCTGACTGTTATAAAGAGTCTTCTGAAACAGACTAAGCTGCAGGTTGATCTTGCCCAGAGTGGTCTGGAATGTCTCGAAAAGACGGAGAAGGAGGAATATGACCTTATATTCCTTGACCATCGAATGCCTAAAATGGACGGCATAGAAACACTTCGTGCTCTTAAAGCATCTCCCACCAACAAAAATCTTAATATACCTATTATATCGCTTACAGCGAATGCTATATCAGGAGCCCGCGAGGAATATATCCGTGCCGGGTTTGATGATTATCTGACAAAGCCTGTAAACAGTGCTCAGCTCGAAAGACTCATCATAAAGTACCTTCCTGCTGATAAGGTAAATCTTAGTCAGGAAAGAGCTGTGGAAAAGAAGGAAATCACAGGACTTCCTGAATGGCTGCAGAAAATTGATACAATAGATGTGGCGGCAGGACTGGTAAACTGTGGTTCGATTGAAGGATACCTTGAGACACTTAAGGTGTTTTTGGATTCGATTCCGTTCAGCCGAAAAGAAATACAGGATTATTTCGATGCTGAGGATTGGAAGGATTATACCACAAAGGTACATGCCCTTAAGAGTACTGCTAATATAATCGGGGCTTCGGAGCTTTCGGAAAAGGCAAAACGGCTTGAAAATGCCGGGAACAATGGGTATATAGAGGAAATAAAAAAGGATACGCCTGCACTTCTCGAGCTATACGGCAGCTATGAGCAAACCCTTGCCCCTTTGAAGAGGGAAGAGGAATCTGATGAAGGAAAGACGGAAATTTCCAAAGCGGAGCTTGAGGATGCCTGGGAAACCATGCGCGAGTTTGCCGGGGCTTTTGATGATGATAATATGATGTTTGTGCTGGAGTCGCTCAAAGAATACCGACTGCCGGAAAAAGAAGCAGATATATACCGCAGGCTTTTTGAGGCCATGCAGCGAACAGATTGGGATACAGTACAAAAGCTGCTGAAGGAGACAACGTAAATTATGGGCCCCCTGTCGGTTTTTGGAGGCAGGGGGTGTTTTGCATGAGTCCAATCATTGGACTATTATTCGAGAAATGGATAGGCGAATGGAAAGAAACAGCATAGAAAAGCAGGAGGTTGGAAAATTTTCGCGAATTTTACTCAGTGCAGATGAAATATGGGAGGGATGATGATGAGAAAAATATTTATGCTTTGTATGGCGATTATGCTTTTAATGACGGCAACTGCCTTTGCATCCGGTGCTGTAAATAAGGACGGATACTATAAAAACATACGTCTGGCAGGCAAAGTGAAGATTGTCGAAGCCTTCGGCGACATAAAGGTTCAGGTTGTAACTGCTTTTCCGGACATTAAGGTAAAAAGCGTGACAGCGTTCCCTGATAAGGTTGGTGAATGGCAGTTTGTTGAAAGCTTTCCTGATTTTACAATTCAGTTCGTAGATGCTTTTCCTGACATCAAAGTGCAGTTCGTGGAGGCATTTCCGGGAGTACCGTAAGAGAAGCTTGGCGTATATCAGAGGAAAATGATTCTTCCATTTGTGAATTAAATTCAGATTTTATTTGACATAGGTATACCCCTATATGTATAATAAGCATATTGAAACATATAGAGGAGGAAATGCGATGATAGAAACGCTTGAATGTCTGTTGCTGCTTCCGATTCTGAGATACTCTTGGAATATGGTTGAAGAGGAAATGGTTCGCCGGCAGGGTTGCTGGTACGGTCAGTAATAGATTCGCATGAAAAAACACGCTTCATCTTGAAAAAGATGAGGCGTGCTTTTTTATATAGTCATTTCGTTAAAAATTTAGCATACATGGCATCGTCATTAGCGAGCATTTGGTCGCAGACTTCACCGACAATTATGACGGGATCAATACCCTGCTGGGCCATACGCTTTTTATATTCTTCACTGGAACAGACCTTTTCCGCAGCTTTTCGGAGAATGTTGAGCTTCTCCTGAGGAATGCCCTTTGGGGCGACGAGTGCGGCCCAGCCGCGTACCGAAAGGGGGTGTCCCAGCTCTTTGAAGGTTGGCACATTCGGATAAAGACTGCTTCTGGAATCTGTCATAATTGCGAGGATTTTAAGGTCTCCGTTTTCCAAGAAACGGTCTTTGAATGCACTGGGGTCCGCGAGAGTGGCATCAATCTGCTTATTTGTCAGAGCAGCTGCTACATCCGCTACCCCTTTAGGATAGGGAACATGCTTGAACTGAACACCGAATTCCTTTTCGAAATTGAGCGCGGCAATATGCCAGATTGCTCCGGCTCCGGAATTTCCCATTTTTATTCCGGAAGGGTGTGATTTACAGTAGGCCGCAAATTCATCGACTGTATTATAGGGTGCATCTTTCGGGACAATAAGCGCGGCAGGGGCTGCAATAGGAGCGCAGATGGAGACATAATCCTTGTTTGTTACATGAATCTTTCCCTGATGTGGGAACATCGCAAGCTCCACAGTTACCATACCGAGAGTATGACCGTCAGCCTGTGCATTTGCAAGATTAATCATGCCGGTTATCCCACCGCCGTCAGGCTTGTTGACAGGAACGAAGTTACTTCCCGGGAGTTCCTTCTGCAAAAGCTCTATAAGTGTGCGTGCGCTTATATCTGTTCCGCCTCCGGGGGCTTTTGGAATAATGACTTTTATCTCACCGTCACCGGGATAAGCGGTTTTCATTGATCCGCAGCCGCAGGCGCAAATAACAAGGAAGGCTGTAATGAGAACTGACAGAAGTTTTTTCATTTGCCTCGACTCCCCTTATTTTGTAAATAGAAGTATATATATATTACTTTATCAAAAAATAATGGGTTTGTATATGGGGGAAGCCTGATATTTAGCGTATTTACAAATAAAATAGGAGACCGCAGTGCTGATTGCGGCCTCCGTCAAAAGGAAGAAAAAATCAAATAAGATTAGGGGGGTTACTGTGCGAGTTCCTCAATAAGGGGGACAGCGCCCTGTGCCATGCCTGTACCGTCATGGCCTACGCCGGGAACTGTGCGGAGAATCCATGTAAAGTCCGTATTCAGCTCTGCAGCTTTGGCTTCGCATACATTAAAGAAATTCATGCCGCGCTCCAGACGGTTCTGACCCTGTGCATCAGCTTCAGGCGTCTTGCGGAGAACCTTGGAACGGATGACATCCTCTTCACCGAGAAGGATGACAACCGGCTTTGCAAAGGCTGTCTTAAGGTCATAAGAAGCTTCAGGAATTTTCCCGAGTCCGTATGAGAAATTAACGTCTTTGTCAGGCAGAGTGTACCAGCCGGAGTTGGCTGCGATTATGAGGTCAGCTTTTGACGGACCGCTTAAAAGCACATAACGGTGTATGAGCTGTGCGCCTGCGGAGTGTGCGTAAAGAACAACCTTGCTGTCCTTGGCTTCGGCTTTTTCTTTCGCAGCAGAAACAAGACGGTCAATAGCCGGGAACACCCAGTCTTTCTGTGGCTGAATTTTTCCGCCGGGTTCTTCGGAATCCAAAACATTCGCGAAATTGTAGTAACGGACTCCGGGATATTTTTCAGCAGAAAATTCAGGGCAGATTACAAGCAGATTATGCTCTTCCGCGTACTGAGCCCAGCCCTGGCAGTATTCCTGAGCGTTGCGTTTAAGGCCGTGGAACACAAGCACAATGGGGCGGCCGTCTTCCCAGGCCTGCGGACGGTAATAGTACGCGGTCATGGGAGAAGCGTTGGCTCCTGTGGGTTCATCAATGAGAAAGCTTCCTTCGCCGACCGGCAGGGAAGCTGCCTGTGCTGATGCAGCAAACATGAAGCAGAAGGCAAAAACCAATGGCAGGAAATAATTATTAAATGTTTTTGTAACAATCTTTTTCATTTAAATCAACCTCCTTATGTATCAGAATCTCAGCGACAGCTGCGCACGATAGTAGTTTCCGATTTTTTCTCCCGTACTCTTTTTTTCCATATCGAATTCCGTCAGGAAGTCCGCACGAATATCCTTTGAGAGAATATAACTGAAGCCAAGACCGATACCGCGGTTGTCATTAGTCGGGATGTTTACGCTCTTCGTAAGGGTGTTGGCAACGTTGAACTTGTCGACATCAATATAGTAGAGGGAAACACCGTAGGAATGCGGTTTGTTGTAGGATGCACCCTTATATGTGAGAACTGCAACCGTACCCTGAGGATTTCCCGACACTGCCATATTTTTGCTGTAGTCGGCAGCAAGGGTGAAGTTATCGCCTAATTTCTGTACAAGACCGAGACCGGTTACGCTGTAATCCGTAGGGCTGTATTTACCCCTCAGCTCGTGGATATGCCAGAGCTGGAAACGTGTCGCGGAGCTTGGAGTGTAGCCAAGCTTTACAAAATAGTTCTTTTCAAGCTTATTTGTCGTCGTTCCCTTGGAATCGGATCCCTGTTTTATGGAGGCCTTTCCGGCGCTGGTTACAGAAATATAATCGTTACTGTGTGCCTTGCCGCCTCCCCAGTCGCCGAAGCCGCCGCCTATCGTGAACTTGTTAAGACGGGTTTCAAATTCAACACCATCGTACATGCCGAGGCTGCCTTTTGATGCCCAGTAGCCAGTAGTACCGAAATCGTGACCGAAGCGTCCAATTTTTAACATCGTATTCTTCAGGATTGGATCGCTGCCAAGACTGTCAAATTGTACATAGGCGTTATCAATCTTGTTTGTGGTATCCTTTCCATCACTGGTGGTCAGCTTAGTACCGTCAGCGTAGGAATAGGAGCCGCTGTCGCCCATGGTGTTTTCATTGACAAGTATATCTCTTACACGGAATGTAGCATTTTTTCCGATGCGTTTTTCCAGGTTGAGACGGACACGCTGCTGGAAATGAAAGCTGTCATCTCCGTCAGACTGAATTGCGCGGATACGCGCGTCACCGTAGAATTTCCAGTCATCATTTTTGCTTTTTGCAGGGGCCGCAGCGGTATTTTTTCTGTATTTTGCAAGCTCCTCTTCGGAGGCCTTTAATGCTTTATCCTGTGCATCTATGCGCTGCTCAAGTGCCGCAAGGCGTGCTTTGAGGTCGTTCAGTTCTGCGGAAGTATCTGTAGCTTCTGCTGCGAAAGCAGTGGTGCTCATAGCCGTAAGTAAAGCGGCGCAGGTTAAAACTCTAGCTTTTTTATTCACAACAATACCTTCTTTTCGTTAGTTTTGGGGAAACGAGTTGAGTAAGGTTAGAGGATAATACTAAATACGAAGGACGAAACAAGAGCAACCATCATCGGGATAGCCGTTCTTTTTACGATATCAACCGGGGAAACATCTGCAATACCCGCAACGGCAATGATAGCTGCCGTGATAGGCGATGCGCTGCGTGCAATGCTGGATGCCATCTGCATTGGCGTAATCATTACTGCCGGAAGCATGGAAAGCTTCGTTGCGATATCCGGCACAAGAGCACCGAAGGAGTAGAAGGGGGCATTGCCCGAACCCATAATTACGGCTGATACTGCAACAATAAGAGTCATAACAAAGGTAATGCCGACTGCTCCAAATCCGGAGTTACGGGCACCTTCGATGATAAGGTCGATAGCGCCGATCTTCGTGAGGCCGTAAGCGAAGGTTTCACCGGCAACGATGAGAGTAACAACTGTAGCAAAAATTTCTCCCATTCCGTCAAAGAAGACCTGAATGCTTTTGAAAACAGCCTTTATGTCGCGTGTACGGATGAATTCAAACAGCATAGCGAGCGCGATGCTTATAATCTTGGACGTGACAACAGTCATCTTGATTTTCGCTATTGTGAGCTTGCTTAAAATAAGAACTAGTGCAATCGGTACGAGAGGCAGGATTGCATATATG
>NZ_CDXDFU010000055.1:0-12025 GCF_978017985.1 Schwartzia sp. (in: firmicutes)
AAAAAACGCCCGTATATGTAGCAGGATTCGACCTTGGTGTGCGCCCTATAGGGGACTGGTCAACATTGATGATTTTATCTATATTCTCAAGTCCCAGTATCTTTTTATGGCGTCCCGGCTGTCCTTTTGCATGGTACAGCCGTGCGGCAATTCCCTTGAACAGCACCTCATTTATGAGCGTACTCTTTCCGGAACCTGAAACCCCCGTAACAAGTGTCAGCGTTCCGAGCGGGAATTTAACATCAAGATGCTTAAGATTGTTTTCCGTCGCATCAATTATCTCGATAAAGTTTCCATTTCCTTTGTGGCGTTCCGCAGGAACAGGAATAAATTTCGTGCGGCTGAGATACTGGCCCGTAACGGATTCAGGAATCTTTTTGATTTCCTCTGCCGTACCCTGAGCCACAATCGTACCGCCATGCTCGCCCGCGCCCGGCCCGATATCTATAATCTCGTCCGCAGCGTACATAGTATCTTCATCATGTTCGACAACTATAAGCGTATTTCCCAAATCACGCAGATGCTTCAAAGCAGCCAAAAGCCTGTCATTATCCCTCTGATGAAGACCTATACTCGGCTCATCAAGAATATACAGCACTCCCACAAGTCCCGAACCAATCTGAGTTGCCAGACGTATGCGCTGTGCTTCTCCGCCCGAAAGCGTACCTGCCGAGCGCGCAAGCGTGAGATAATCCAACCCCACATGAATAAGGAAACCGAGCCGCGCATGAATCTCTTTCAGAATCTGCGCAGCGATTTTCTGCTCCCTTTCCGTAAAATCAACGGACTGGAAAAACTCATCACATTCACGGATGCTCATGCCCGTGACCTCATGTATATTCTTTCCGCCAATCGTCACAGCGAGAGCTTCAGGCTTCAGCCGTGCGCCGTGACACGCGGGACATGCGCTGATTGTCATGTAGTTCTCGTAGGATTCACGCATATCATCCGAATCGGATTCCTTGTAGCGGCGTTCAAGCATAGGCATTACACCCTCAAACACCGTATGATGTTCCTTATATTCCCCGAACATGTTTTCATACCAGAAATCAAAAATCTCGTCGCCGCCGCCATACATAAGTATCTTCTGTGTTTTTTTGTTTACATCGCACCAGCGCGTATCAATTGAATATCCATATTTTTTCAGTACAGCGTCAATCTGGCACATGGCGTATGAGTTCAGATTTTTGGAAAGCGGCGCAAAAACACCCTCTGCAAAAGTCAGCTCCGGATCAGGAATAACAAGCTCCGGATTGAACTCCATATAGCTTCCGATACCGCTGCACTCCGAACATGCTCCGAAAGGACTGTTAAACGAGAACATGCGCGGAGCAATTTCAGGCAGGCTGATTCCGCAGTCCACGCAGGCAAAATTCTGACTGAACATCAGAGTTTCACCGTCAACAATCTGGATATATACCACGCCCTGCCCGAGCTTCAGCGCCGTCTCAAGAGAATCCGCCAAACGCTGCTCCATATCAGGACGCACAACAAGACGGTCTATTACCACCTCGATTGTATGCTTTTTATTTTTATCAAGCTCAATCTCATCATTTACATCATAGGTTATACCATCGATACGGACACGCACATAACCCTCTCTGCGGATATGGTCGAGAATCTGTCGGTGCTGTCCCTTTTTTCCGCGGATAATCTGAGCAAGAACCAAAAGCTTTGTCCGCTCAGGCAATGCCGTAATCTGGTCTACCATCTGGTCTACTGTCTGCTGAGTTATAGGCTTTCCACAGTTCGGACAATGCGGCCTTCCTGCGCGCGCAAAAAGAAGACGCAGATAATCATATATCTCCGTCACTGTACCCACAGTAGAACGCGGATTTCTGCTCGTCGTTTTCTGGTCTATGGCAATAGCAGGAGAAAGTCCCTCTATATAGTCCACATCAGGCTTATCCATCTGCCCCAAAAACTGGCGGGCGTAAGAGGACAGCGACTCCACATAGCGTCTCTGTCCCTCGGCATAAATCGTATCAAACGCCAAAGATGATTTTCCGGAACCTGACAGCCCCGTAATAACAACCATCTTATTTCGCGGTATCTCGACATTTATATTCTTCAAATTATGTTCCCGGGCACCCCGGATACGAATCATTTCATCCATTCTTTACTTTCCTTCCAACTCGTAAATCATATCGCGAAGCTCAGCTGCCTTTTCAAACTCCAGCGCTCTCGACGCTTCCTTCATCTGTCGTGTAAGCGTCTTCAAAAGCTCCTGCTTCTCCTTCTTGGTCATTTTATGCTTTTTCTTCTTTTCGCCGGTGCTGTACTCGGCAGCCTCCTCAGCAACAAGGGTAGTTTCAATCAAATCCTTGACAGGCTTTACAACTGTCTTCGGTGTGATATTATGCTCCTTGTTAAACGCCTCCTGCACAGTACGGCGTCTCAAAGTCTCACTCATGGCGCGCTTCATGGAATCCGTCTCCACATCAGCATACAGAATAACCCGTCCGTGCTCATTGCGGGCCGCGCGACCGATAATCTGAATGAGCGAAGTATCCGAACGCAGGAAGCCTTCCTTGTCCGCGTCAAGAATCGCGACAAGAGAAACCTCCGGCATATCCAATCCCTCTCGAAGAAGATTGATACCCACCAATACGTCAAACACGCCTGCACGCAAATCACGTATTAGCTTGGCACGCTCCATAGTAGCAATATCCGAATGCAGATACCGCACCTTGATACCTGCTTCCTTCAAATAATCCGTCAGGTTCTCTGCCATCTTTTTAGTCAGCGTCGTAATAAGCACACGCTCATGCACGGCAGTACGCTTCAGGATTTCTCCCATCAAATCATCTATCTGTCCCTCAAGCGGACGCACCTCAACCACAGGGTCAAGAAGTCCCGTCGGTCTGATAATCTGCTGTACCACCTGCTGTGCGCGCTCCATCTCATAAGCCGCGGGGGTAGCAGAAATATAAACAATCTGATTTATTCGCTGCTCAAACTCCTGAAAAGTCAATGGACGGTTATCGAAAGCCGACGGCAGACGGAATCCGTTTTCCACCAAAGACTCCTTGCGTGAGCGGTCACCCGCATACATAGCCCTGAGCTGCGGCATTGTCACATGAGACTCGTCCATAACAATCAAAAAATCCTCAGGGAAATAATCAAGCAGCGTATAAGGAGCATCTCCCGCGTTTCTGTGAGTCAGATGCCTTGAATAATTCTCAATGCCCGAGCAGTAACCCATCTCCTGCATCATCTCAAGGTCATAATTCGTTCTCTGCTTCAAACGCTGTGCTTCAAGCAGCTTTCCCTGTGCGGTCAGAAACTCAAGCTGTTCATCAAGCTCCTCGCGGATAGTCTGCATGGCGATTTCCATATCATCCCGTGAAGTAACATAATGGGATGCAGGAAAAATCATTGAATGTGTACGTTCTCCGTACACCTCTCCAGACGTAACATCATATTCCACAATACGGTCAATCTCATCACCGAAAAGCTCAATTCTCACGGCACGGTTATTATACCCCGCAGGAAAAACCTCTATTACATCACCGCGTACACGGAACTTGCCGCGGTCAAATCCTATATCATTGCGCTCGTACTGAATCGCAACCAGTTTATGCAGGATAGCCTCACGCTCAATCGTCTGCCCCTTGTGCAGCGAAAGCACCATCTCATGATAGCTTTCAGGAGAGCCGAGACCGTAAATGCACGACACACTGGCTACAACAATAACATCTCTCCGCTCAAACAGCGAACAGGTCGCAGAATGACGCAGTTCATCAATCTCGTCATTGATGGACGCGTCCTTTTCAATATAAGTATCCGTCGAAGGAATATAAGCCTCCGGCTGATAGTAATCGTAATAACTTACAAAATATCCTACATAATTGTTTGGAAAAAAGGCTTTGAACTCACTTGCAAGCTGGGCGGCAAGTGTCTTATTGTGGGCAATAACAAGGGTTGGTTTTTGGACTTTCTCAATGAGTTTAGCTATAGTAAACGTCTTACCTGTGCCTGTAGCACCGAGCAGCACCTGCGAATCCATTCCGTTCTGAATCCCCTGCGCCAAATCCTCGATAGCCTTCGGCTGGTCTCCCATCGGCTCAAACGGAGCCTCAACCTTGAAAGGAACCGCCTCACCAAATTGGATAGTATTTAGTTTAGGTACTTTTGGCATGATTGCCTCCATTTCTGACAAAACACTTCAGCATAGTTAATTATAACGCATTCGTTCCGGTTTTGCCAAAGGCAAAACTACCTCTGTCAGCGTTTCAACGCGGGCACCAGCTTCGTGTCGCAACAGAGCGCGATATATATATGCACCGCTATAGGTAAGAAATATATTCTGCCGGGTTATACAGCCATTTTCGCCGAAAACAAATATCAACCTTCCACATAAAAAAGCTGCCCTCAAAACGAAGGCAGCTTAAAAATATCAATTCTCTTTAATTACCTGAGATTTCATCAATCGTAAGGAACTCTTTGATTTTTACATCACGTTTGGTTGCAATATCCCAGAAATCTCCGCGTTCAGTCTCGACAATCGGCAGCGCGCTCGTACGGCTCTGGTCGATATACACAATGCGAGCCTTCTGTCCGTCCGTAAGCCGCACCCATGTCCCCACAAGTGCATGACATACATTCTTGATGAACAGAATGCCATACTCAGCATCCAGCTTTCCTTCCATGATATCGGCAGACAGCTTGTCAAAAATCTCAAACGGCGACGGATGATTTACACTGCCGCTGCTTGCCGCAACGGAATCATACTCATCCAAAATCGCCAAAATACGCCCGTAGGCGTATATTTCCTTATCCTTCAAATGCTCAGGATATCCCGAACCGTCCAAACGTTCATGGTGCTGGAAAACACCACTCAAAATATCTGTCTCTTTTTTCAGTCCGCTCTGCATCAGCATCTCACAGCCATACTTCGGATGCTTCTCAATAATTGCACGATCCGCATCATTCAACGAACCTTTCTTATCGCGGATTTCATCAGACACTTCAAGCATTCCGATATCATGGAGCAGTCCTGCCAAAAGAAGACGCTCGCGGTCAGCACGCGGCCAGCGGAGCCAACGCCCCATCAGACCTGCAAGAATAGCAACATGAATGCTGTGATTCAGCAGATAATCGCCCTCGCGCTTCATGCTGTGAATCTGCGAAACAGCTCTCGCTCCGTCGCAAAGCTCATCCAGCTTCTTATCCGCCAAAAAATTACCTATTAACTCCAAATCAAGGACGTTATACTTCCGCTTCTGCTCGATAAGAAGCCGCATATCGTCCATAACTTCCTGATAGAGACTCTTGTAACGCGGATCAATAACAGCACCCTCCGGCTCAACCTTCGAAGTATCGCCGCCCATAAAGAGCGCCTGAAGGTCTTCATCCATAATCGCGCTGTTAATGAAGAACGACATATATCCATCTGAAAAGCGGTTCTTCAGAATATCAATATGGCGTGCCGTAAGCACAGTTCCCGCATCCATCAGCGTCGATCCGGTATCTGTCAATACCGTCCTGTCCAGTATCATTCCCGGCTCAAGCTCATCCAATGTACATTTTTTCGTCGCCATCCTGCTGCCCCTTTCAGCCTTGCAGAATTTTTTAACCGAAACCGTTTTCGGTTCTATTTCACCAACTATCATTATACCATCATTATCAAAATTTCTAAACACTTAGCTACTTTTGTCACGATTAAATTTTTTATAAGCTGCAGCTGCCATAATACACTCCCATTTATCACAAAGAAAAAGAGCTGTGAAAAATATGCCTTCCCCATTTGGAGAAGGCATATTTCTATTTCTTCACAACTCTTCGTTTTACACTGCATCGCCCTGGGCAGCAGAATTTTTTTCTTTTGCAACCGAGAGCATGAGCTTTATGCGGTTGATTTGGTTAACTTCACTTGTTCCCGCATCGCAGTCAAGCGCGATAATGTTGCTGTCCGGATATTCTTTACGGAGAGCGTGCATTACGCCTTTTCCTGTGATATGGTTCGGCAGGCATCCGAAAGGCTGCAGGCAGACGACATTAGGAACGTCATCATTCACAAGCTCCATCATTTCACCTGTAAGGAACCAGCCCTCACCCGCCATGTTCCCAAGGGAAACAAGCTTCTGTGCCAGCTCCGCAAGCTCAAAGATATTGGCAGGGGCATTGAAATGCCTGCTCTTTTTGAGTGCCCGTGTAGCAGGACTGCGGAAGAATTCCATTACCTTTATGGACATCTGGGATTTCAGCTTATCCAAAAGTGTTCCTGCAAGGATATCATGTTTTACGATATTATCGAAAGCCATGTACTCCATGAAGTTAAGAAGGTCCGGCATTACAACTTCTGCACCCTCATCTGTAAGAAGCTCTTCCAGATGGTTGTTTGCAACCGGATGATATTTTACAAGTATCTCTCCAACGATACCGACTTTCGGTTTCCACACAGTATCATCAATCGGGAGATTATCAAACTCTTTTACAAGCTGTTTGATATTGCTGCAGTATTTCAGATAGTTGCTCTTTGCAAGCTCGTCCTTACACCGCTGCAGCCATTTTTCGTAGAGTCTGTCGGTAGACCCCGGCACAGCCTCATAGGGCTTCATGCGGTTTTTGACACGAACCAGAAGGTCTCCGTAGACTATTGCTTTTGTTATATCTGTGGAACAGCTTCTGGACATTACAAACGCATCTGTCTCACTGGGCCGTCCGATACATGCAAATACAGGAATCTGCGGATATCCCGCGTCCTTGAGTGCCGCACGCATGAGGTTCAGATAGTTCGTTGCACGGCATGCTCCGCATGTCTGGAAAAGCATGACGGAAGTATTGTCAGGGTCGCACTGTCCGCTCTTTATTGCGGCAAGCAGCTGACCTACGACTACAATACACGGATAGCACATGTCATTGTGAATGTAGCGCAGTCCCAAATCTATTGCGTGCTTGCCAGGCATTTCCGGAATAACCAGATTATACCCGTGTTTATGAAGAGCGGTTTTCAAAAGCTCGAACTGAACCGGAGCCATCTGCGGTGCCAGAATCGTATGCGTTCTGCGGCATTCCTGCGTAAAGCGCGGACGCTCGACAATCTCTGCCTTTTTGTACGGCATGACACTGCGGCGTGAAAGCGCAGCAAGAAGTGAACGAACGCGGATACGCGCTGCTCCGAGGTTTGATACCTCGTCCAGTTTTATCATTGTATAGAGACGGTTGTGCGATTCAAGAATCGCTTTGACCTGCCCTGTCGTTATGGCATCAAGACCGCAGCCAAATGAGCTGAACTGAATCAGTGTGATGTTGTCATGCTCTGCCGCAAAGCTTGCAGCATGGTAAAGACGCGCATGATAGCTCCACTGATTTACAATCTGCAGCGGGTCTCCCTTTACAGGAAGATGGTAAACCATATCCTCGGAAATGACAGGGAGTCCGTAGGACTGTATCATTTCAGGAATACCGTGGTTGATTTCCGGGTCTACGTGATACGGGCGTCCGACGAGAAGCACCGCCGGCATTTTGTTTTCCTCAATCTGCTTGAGGATTTCACGTCCGTATTTCTCCACGTCGCTCTTGTAATACTGAAGCTCAATATAAGCGGCATCTACCGCGCTTTCGATTTCGTCTTTTGTTACCCCGAGTACGGCAAGCTCTTCTGTCAGGCGTTTCACCATACGTTTCGGGTCATTCATAGGCAGGAACGGCTGTATGAAGCGTATTCCCTTTTCCTCAAGTATATCCATGTTTCCACGGACATTTTCAGCGTAGGAGGCAACAACAGGACAGTTGTAGTGATTGTCTCCCGGATGGAATTTATCCTCGATGTTATACGGAATACACGGATAGAATATCGTTTCTACGCCCTTTTCCGCGAGATTTACTATATGCCCGTGTACCAGCTTTGCCGGGTAGCATAACGAATCTGACGGAACGGTAGCCATTCCCTTGAAATAGGTTTTTGCCGTAGTCTTATCAGACAATACGACTTCATATCCGAGCATTGTAAAGAACGTGAACCAGAACGGATAGTCCTCGTACATGTTCAATACACGCGGAATTCCGATCTGACCGCGTTTCGGATGTGCGAGTGGCTTGTAATATTCAAACAGACGATAGTATTTGTACTCGTAAATGTTTGGTACTTTATCTGCCTTGCGTTCCTGTCCCGCGCCGCGTTCACAGCGGTTACCGGTAAAGTAACGTGTTCCGTCGGCAAATGTAGACATGGTAACAAGGCACTGGTTTCCGCAGCCCTTGCAGTGGTAGGATTTCGTATCTACCGTAAATGCGTCCAGTTCGTCTGCAGAGAGCAGTGTGGACTGCGTGCTGCCTGACTCCAACGCCAAAATCGCGGCACCGTAAGCTCCCATCAGGCCCGCGATATCCGGACGGATAACCTCACGCTGGAGAAGCTTTTCCATTGCCCTGAGAACGGCATCGTTGTAGAAGGTTCCGCCCTGCACAACGATATGCTCGCCAAGACTTGCAACATCTCGGAGCTGCATGACTTTGAACAATGCATTTTTTATGACAGAAAGTGCAATACCCGCGGAAATGTCGCTGATAGTCGCTCCTTCCTTTTGAGCCTGTTTTACACGGGAATTCATAAATACCGTGCAGCGTGTGCCAAGGTCAACCGGTTCTCTGGAATCAATAGCTTTTTCCGCAAATTCCTTTGAAGTCATACCGAGTCCCTGCGCGAAGTTCTGGATAAATGAGCCGCAGCCTGCCGAGCATGCCTCGTTCAGAGTAATGTTGCCAATATTTCCGTTATTGACGAAGAAGCATTTCATATCCTGTCCGCCAATATCCATAACGAAGGAAACATCCGGGCAGAATTCCTGCGCGGCGCGGAGATGTGCAAATGTCTCTACTTCCCCTGCGTCTGCGTGTACTGCTGCTTTTACAATTCCTTCTCCGTAGCCTGTTGTCATAACGGAAGCAATATACTGCTTATCCGTCATTTTTGTGTAGAAGGTTTTAAGCTCCTCAATTACAGAATTCAGCGGCGAGCCTCCGTTGCTGCCGTAAGCCGTGTAAAGGAGTTCTTTATTTTTGCCGATTGCCGCAATTTTCGTCGTAGTTGAGCCCGCGTCGATACCGAGATAAAGCGGTCCTTCATATGACGAAAAGTCTCCGCGCGGCACACGGTTTTTATCATGGCGTTCTTTGAACTCATTATATTCTTCGTCGTCATTAAACAGCACAAAGGTAGATGTGTGATGATCTATCACAACATCCTGACGTGCTTTTTCAATGCTCTGTGTAAGACGGCTGAAATCCATGACCTGGCTTTCCTCAGAAAGGGCGGCGCCAACAGCAACGAAATAGCAGCCGTCCTTTACCTTTACAACGTCCTTTGGTTCAAGGTTCAGCGTCTTTATGAAACGATCACGCAATGCCGACAGGAAGTAAAGCGGTCCTCCGAGGAATGCGATATTTCCTGAGATTGGACGGCCCTGTGCGAGATTGCTTATGGTCTGATTTACTACTGCCTGGAAAATGGAAAGCGCGATATCCGCCTTTGATGCACCGTCGTTAATCAAAGCCTGAATATCTGTTTTTGCGAATACGCCGCAGCGTGAAGCAATGGTATATACCTGCTTGCCCTTTTCAGCCAGCGCATTAAGACCTGAAGCATCTGTGGAAAGAAGAGATGCCATATGGTCAATGAATGCGCCCGTTCCTCCTGCACACACTCCGTTCATGCGCTGCTCGGAAGCACGTCCAAAATATGTAATTTTGGCGTCTTCACCGCCAAGCTCTACAGCGGTATCTGTCTGCGGAATCAGAGATTTAACTGCAGACGCGCAAGCAATAACCTCCTGAACGAACGGAAGTCCGACACGCTGGGCTACACCCATACCCGCTGACCCTGTCAGGGCAAAAGAAAAACACTGCCCGCCGACAACGTCACGCAGAGCAGTTAAGTTATCATGTAAGGCCTTGCTAATTTCAGAAAAATGGCGTTCATAGGTTTTGTAGACAATTTCTTTTGCCTGATTCAGCACAACAACTTTTATTGTCGTCGAGCCTATATCAATTCCTACGTTTAATGACGCACCCATGGAAAAAATAACACCACCTGATAAATTCTATGAAACATTAAAAGTGAATTTCTCATACTACCTTCATATGAAAAGAATATGAATTTCACTTACTTACATATTGTAGCACAAATTGCCTATACTTACTATGATTTTATTTCTTGTTCAAAAAGCCTGAGCCGAAAACCTTGAGTGTGTAGTAAAAACCAATCAAAAACGGGATATATTCCGCTATAAATCTCCAACAGACGGCAACGATTCCTACAGTACCGGCAGGAACCAAGTCAGTGAAAAGAAGTACAAAACCGCCCTCTGCTATGCCTGAGCCTCCCGGTGTGGGCATGAAATAAAGAAGCATGTTCAGGAAAATCATTTTTCCCATGACAGCATACCAGTCGGCATCTGTCACGCCCAGTCCGAGCATGAGACACGGAACAATGGCATAGATTGCAATGAGTGAAAGCCCCGATTCAATGAAAACGAGAAGCATAGCCCCCGGTGAAGCATAAAGAAGACGGACTGCATTCTGCGTGTCACGGTAGCCTTTAATAAAAATTCTTCTTCTGGGGATAGCAAGCTTTCTTGCAATCTTTACGGCAAGGTGGTTCAAAAGGTTCGATTTTATTCCGAAAATCAAAACCATGATAACCAAAAACGCCGTGACGGATATAGCCATCAGTTTTCCGTTAGAGATTCCCGGGATTACATGGGAGTCATGCATGAAGATGAACGGAAGGCAAAGAATCAGGAATAGAATGGACACGACTGTACGGACAAAAACCAGAACAGTGGCCTTTCCTGTCGGAACACCCGCATGGCGCAGGAACATCAGCTGCGCAACGGCACCGCCTGTTGCTCCCGGTGTCAGCAGTGCAAGAAAATAGTTGCCGAACACGACCTGGACAGCCTGCCAGATGGTTATCTTTTCATGCGATATATGCACAAGGTGCATAAGCCTTGTACCGTCAAGAAACAGCCCTATGGACATGCAAAGCACTGCAAGTGCCAGCGACCAAGGCTGAAATACTGTTAAATTCGTAAGCGTATGAATATCTACGGTAAAGTAAATAACCGAACCGGATATAACGAGCACCAGCAATATCAATATTGCAAGACGCTTATAGAATTTACTCATCCAATAAAGCTCCTTAAAAGAGAAATTTACTGCTGATTTGCGTAAGGTACGGGGTCTTTGACGCCCGCTTCTTCAAAGCCGCGCAGTCTTAAACGGCAGCTGTCGCATACACCGCACGCCTTGTCACCGCCTTTGTAGCAGCTGTGTGTGTATTCCAGTGGTGCTTTGAGCTTTGTACCCAAAAGCACAATTTCTTTTTTCGACAAATCCTGCAGCGGAGTTTCAATAGTGATTCCCTTATGCTCGACAGCCGTAGCACGCGTAGCGTAGTTTGCAAGCTCCTGAAATTTCGATATAAATTCCGGGCGGCAGTCGGGATATCCCGAATAATCCACCGCATTTACGCCTATGAACACATGCTGCGCCCCCAATACCTCCGCATAGCCCATAGCATAGCTGAGGAAAATGAGGTTTCGCGCCGGAACATATGTTACCGGTACATCCTCGCGCTCAGGATCTCCCTGCGGAACTTCAATTGCGTTATCCGTCAGTGCGGAGCCTCCGATAGCATCCATATTTGTTTCTATAATCAGATGTTTTTTTACACCGAAATGCTTCGCTACCTTTTTAGCGCTTTCAAGCTCGATATTATGGCGCTGATGATAGTTGAAGCTGATAGGATACAGCTCCATGCCCTTGCTGTGTGCAACGGCCATGCATACGGTCGAATCAAGTCCTCCCGAAAGAAGAACAACTGCTTTTTCCATATTGAACTTCCTCCTTATCCGCGCAGCGAAGATACTGCAGCAGCGAGATCATCACTGCCGAACACCGCAGAGCCCGCAACAAGTACATTGGCTCCCGCTTCAATAACTTCCTTCGCTGTTGTCGGGTTAATACCGCCGTCAACTTCGATATCCACGTCCAGCCTGCGCTCTGCCATCATATCACG
>NZ_CDXDFU010000056.1:0-2018 GCF_978017985.1 Schwartzia sp. (in: firmicutes)
CATGTACGCCGATTTATTCGGAATACCTCCCTCGAAAACAACCATAGACGCAACAGTTTCGGAGCCCTGAATATGAGATATATCAAAGCACTCCATACGCCATGGCAGGCTGCTCAGTCCAAGATACCCGCCAAGCTCTCTGACCGCACCCTCTGTTTGTTCATTCGAGGTCTTAATCCTTGCCGCCTCATCTGACAAATATTTTGCGGCATTGTTTTCAGCCATAAGAACTATATCATGCTTAGTTCCCCTCTGCGGAACCTCCATATAGACCTTCGAACCCTTTTTATCCGCCAGCCATTCCCCTATGACCTCCTGCTCAGGAACCTCCATAGGCAGCAGTACCTCATGGGGGATGAACGCTGCACGGTGATAATACTGCTTCAAAAAAGCACTGAGCAAATCCGCATTGCTTTCTTCTTCACTTCCCGTAAGCATAAAGTGCTCACGTCCTATCATCTTTCCGTTTCGGATAAAGAAAATCTGCACGCAGACACCGATTTCGGATCTTGAAAGACCAATCGCGTCCTGATCTCCCGAGCCTGTAACTATACGCTGCTTTTCAGCTACTATTTTTACGGCCTGCAGCTGGTCGCGGAGACGAGCTGCCTGCTCAAACTGCAGATTATCCGCAGCCTCAAGCATCTGTGCCTCAAGATGCTTTTCAACTATCTCCGTCCGCCCCTCAAGAAACAGACAGACCTCATCCACCATTTTTTTGTATTCGGCAGGGTCTACCTCTCCTGTGCACGGAGCAACACAGCGCTTTATGTGATACTCAAGGCACGGCCTGTCAACATCCATGTGCTTGCATGTGCGCATAGGAAAAAGCCGTCTGAGCAGCTTCAGACTCTCATGCACTGCTCCGACCTGCGTATATGGACCGAAATACCTTGCTCCGTCCTTCAGGATTCTTCGGGTAATCATAACCCTCGGAAACCTCTCCCCAAGAGTTACCTTCACATAAGGATATGTTTTATCGTCCTTCAGGCTGATATTGTACCTCGGACGGTATTTCTTTATTAAATTGCATTCCAGAATCAGCGCTTCCATCTCGGAGCCGGTCAAAATCGTTTCAAAATCAGCAATCTTGGCAACCATAGCCCGCACCTTCGGAGTATGGCCCTTGCTGCTTTGAAAATACTGTCGCACACGATTTTTCAGCACGACTGCCTTGCCCACGTATATGACCTTCCCGGCATCATTTTTCATGATATATACACCGGGAGAATCAGGGAGCAGCTTCAGTTTTTCTTCAACAATCTCCGTCATTTAGCTGCCTTCTTACTTTTCTTCTCCATAAGTACAGTTTTAAGATACTTGCCTGTATAGGATTTCTTAACCCTCACTATTTCCTCGGGAGTCCCTGCAGCAACTACAGTGCCGCCCTTGTCTCCGCCCTCAGGCCCCAGGTCGATAATATAATCCGCAGTCTTTATAACATCCAGATTATGCTCGATAACCACTACCGTATCTCCGCCTTCAACCAGACGCTGCAGTATGGTAAGCAGCTTTGCTATATCCGCCGTATGCAGACCTGTTGTAGGTTCATCAAGAATATACAGAGTTTTGCCCGTAGAACGTCGCGAAAGCTCCGCCGCCAGCTTGACACGCTGCGCCTCACCGCCGGACAGAGTCGTTGCAGGCTGTCCAAGCCTGATATATCCAAGTCCCACATCCTGAATGACCTTCAGCCGACGAGAAATCCTCGGTACATTTTCAAAGAATTCGACTGCTTCATCAATAGTCATATTCAGCACATCAGAGATGGTTTTTCCCTTGTATTTAACCTCAAGAGTTTCTCTGTTGTACCTGGCGCCTTTACACACCTCACAGGGCACATAGACGTCCGGCAGAAAATGCATTTCAATCTTTATAATACCGTCGCCCTTGCATGCCTCGCAGCGTCCGCCCTTGACATTAAAGCTGAAACGTCCTGCCTTATATCCTCGTACCTTTGCCTCGTTTGTCACACTGAATAACTCACGGATTGTATCAAAAACACCCGTATATGTAGC
>NZ_CDXDFU010000057.1:0-4260 GCF_978017985.1 Schwartzia sp. (in: firmicutes)
AACTTTCTGTCACTCAGAAGCAAATAAATAAGTTAGGTTTCCCACCCAGTATATTTTTATAAATTAATAATATAGTAGCATAAACAGCTAACATCTTAACTGAAAAAATAAAACTTTCTTTTAATTGATAGAATCTTCCAGCATCTTTATCTGCAATTCTCTGCGCCTCTTCATAAAGCTTTCCGAATCCAAACGCAAAGAAAAGAACAAATACCGTAAATGGCTGATAAGCCAACCATCCATATTCTTCAATAAATTCTTTATGCCTTGGAACTAAATCACTCACAAATATAAACCAGCCTACACAAAATCCCCATAAATTAAAAAGTTTTCTTTTAAGTTGCTTTTTCAACATCTTTACTCCCCTATATCATCTTAGACAATCATGTTAAGCTCCATCAGATTACGCTTAACATTCTACTATATGCGAAATGATAGTGAATCTTTCCCAAGTCCCTAATTTTATGTAACTTTCTTCCTGTTTGTTTTCATTATAATTCGATATACACAATAAATGATTACGTATATTTTGCCTTTGGCAAAATTTGAACCACACTGTATAATATAACCATTCGTTACTAAGGAAGTGCTTTACCGTGAAATTTGAACTGCCGCAGCTGTATTTCAGCAAGGTCATGCGTGCCATCGTGGAATTTGACCTGATTCAAAACGATGACCGCATTCTTATCGGGCTTTCCGGTGGAAAGGACAGTCTTCTTCTGACGTACGCTATGGCAATGATGCGCCAGCGTCTGAAGAAAAAATTTTCTCTGGGAGCTCTTACAATCAATCCAAAATTCAGTGATGATTTCGATACCGCGCGTCTCTCCGACTTCTGCCGTTCCCTCGATATTCCTTTCGAGGTGCAGGAGGTGGACATCAACGACATCATCAAAAATCACCCCGAAAAAAGCCCCTGCTACAGCTGCGCTTTTTTCAGAAGGGGCTCCATCAACCGCTATGCGGTGGAACACGGCTTCAATAAGATTGCCTATGCCCATCATCATGATGATGCAGTGGAAACGCTTCTGATGGGACTCTTTTATTCGGGACAGATTCAGACATTCACTCCTAAAACATTTCTTGACCGCACAGGTCTGACGGTAATACGCCCTCTCATTTATCTTCGTGAGTATGAAACACGCGAGGCAATAAAGTATCATGGCTGCCGGCCTGTTCCGTCCCCGTGCCCTCACGACGGAAATACGACGCGTCAGACGGTAAAGGAGCTGATTGCTTCACTGAGCAAAGATAATCCTATGCTTTATGACCATCTCGCTTCTGCAATGCGCAAAAACAATGTGGGTGAGCTGTGGCCCGCTTCAAAAACACGAAAAGAAATGGCTGACGTCTATAAAAGCTATATGTACCCGGACGCATAAAAAAAATTGCGATGCCAAAAACGGCATCGCAATTTTTATTTACATCAATGATCGTGCGTGATGTTAAGATTAAGCTCAGGCTCACCGGCTGCTTCCGGCAGCGGTGCTTTAATAGCGTCATCTTTTGTATCTTCCGCAGGAATCGGAGTTACAGGAGGTTCTTTGCCCTCTTTGTCGTCTCCGTCCGTTGCGTCATCTGACTTATCGGAAAGCTTTCCGGTCTTAACAAGCTCTTCAAGCTCTTTAGCATCAAGAGTTTCACGTTCAATCAATGCCTCGGCAATGAGATGGAGCTTGTCGATATTTTCCGTAAGGATTGTACGGCATTCCTCGTAAGCGTCCTCGATATATTTGCGGACTTCCTTATCAATCTCACATGCAACCTCTTCTGAGTAGTTGCGCTGGTTGTTGATATCGCGACCAAGGAATACCTGATGGTCATGTCCTTCGCCGAATGAAACAGGGCCGAGGACATCACTCATACCGTACTGCATAATCATCTTGCGTACGACCTGAGATGCGCGCTGAATATCGCTCTGTGCGCCGGTACTGATTTCCTTGAGTACAACCTCTTCAGAAACACGTCCTGCAAGCAGTGTTTTCAGCTCGTCCATCAGTTCGCTGCGCGTTTCGTAGGAACGGTCTTCCTTAGGAAGCATAAGCGTATAGCCGCCTGCGCGTCCGCGCGGAATGATTGTTACCTTATGAACAGGATCTGCATTCGGGAGCAGCATTCCCACAAGGGTATGGCCTGCTTCATGATATGCGGTAAGGCGTTTTTCCTTATCGGTCATGATGCGGGATTTTCTTTCAGGACCTGCCATGACACGCTCAATGGATTCCTCCATGGCATTCATTGCAATGGTTTTCTTGTCATGACGTGCGGAGAGCAGCGCTGCCTCGTTGACGAGGTTGCTGAGGTCTGCTCCTGTGAAGCCCGGCGTACGGCGTGCAAGAATATCAAGGTCAACGTCTTTATCAATAGGTTTCCCTTTTGTATGTACCTTGAGGATAGCGTGACGTCCACGGACATCAGGCTTGTCAACGACAATCTGACGATCAAAGCGGCCCGGGCGGAGAAGTGCCGGGTCAAGGATATCCGGGCGGTTCGTTGCCGCTATGATGATTATTCCTTCATTAGCCGCAAATCCGTCCATCTCAACGAGGAGCTGATTGAGTGTCTGCTCGCGTTCATCATGACCGCCTCCGACACCTGCGCCTCTCTGGCGGCCTACGGCATCAATCTCATCAATGAAAACGATACAGGGGGCATTTCTCTTTGCCTGTTCGAAAAGGTCACGGACACGGGAAGCACCGACACCGACGAACATTTCTACGAAGTCGGAGCCGCTGATTGAAAAGAACGGCACTCCTGCCTCACCCGCAACAGCACGGGCAAGCAGAGTCTTACCTGTACCCGGAGGGCCGAAAAGAAGTACGCCTTTAGGAATACGTGCTCCCAAATCGTTAAATTTCTTCGGCTGCTTGAGGAACTCGACAACTTCTTCAAGCTCCTGTTTTGCTTCGTCAGCGCCTGCCACGTCGCCAAAGGTAACCTTTACCTTATCCGCTCCGCTCATGCGGGCACGGCTCTTGCCGAACGACATGACACGTCCACCGCCGCCCTGTGTCTGCTGCATGATAAAGAACAGCACACCGACGAGCACCAGTACCGGAAGCATGGACGAAAGCATTGTCGCCCACCATGGCGGTTCAGGCGGATTCTTTGCACGGATGTCAACGTGCTTTTCATTGAGCTGCTGTACCAGCGTAACATCAATGTTCGGCACATTCGGCGTAATGGTTATGAAGTCTGTTCCATCAGTCATCACGCCTTCAATAATATTGTTGGTAATCGTAACCTTTGCTACGTTACCCTGATTGACCTGCTGCATGAAAGCAGTGTAGCCAATCTCCTGCTTGGCCGTTCCCTGTGTATTGAAGTAATTGATGATCATTACCGCAACACAGATGACCAGCACGTAAAATCCAACATTACGTATAAAACGGTTCAAACGAGTTCTGCCCCCTTATCCCGAAACAATGTTAAAGTGTGTAAGTGTAATTATAACGCATTAGTTCAAGTTTTTCCAACGGAAAAACTTCCTATGTCAGCGTTTCAACGAGGCGGAAAACATTTTCCGCCGAGTTATAACGCATTCGTTCAAGTTTTGCCACGCCCAAACAACGGATTCGGGTAGTATAATTTTCCTGTCTTGGGAAAATCCATCATACGTAAATTTCGCGTTTGAGGACGCCAATCAATGGAAGATTGCGATATCGCTCAGCATAGTCAAGTCCGTATCCTACGAGGAAAGCATCAGGAACCTCCCAGCCGAGGTAATCAATATTTACGTCTACTTCTCTTCTGGACGGCTTGGAAAGAAGCGCACAGAGGCGAAGGCTCGCCGGCTCACGCTTCATGAGCATCGGGAAAAGATTTTTCATCGTAATTCCCGAGTCAATGATATCCTCGCAGATGAGAACGTCCTTGCCTTTGATATCAGTTTCAAGATCCTTGCGGATTTTTACGACACCTGAAGAGCTGGTTCCGTCACCATAGCTGGAAACAACCATAAAATCCAGACGTGCAGGACATGTAATCGCACGCACGAGGTCCATTGTAAAAATCGCAGCACCCTTCAGTATTCCAACCACAACAAGGTCCTTGCCTTCATAATCCTGGCTGATGATCCGCCCCATAGCCTGAATTTTATTAGCAAGCTGCTCCTTTGTAAACATTACTCTTTCCAAATCTTCCATCATGATAGATTACAACTCCCTTTTCGATTAATTCCTCCGCCATTCCGGCATTTTATCATATATAAGTTTCATACGGACCGCTGCGCCCCCGATTTTCGGACGGGCTGTGTCCGAC
>NZ_CDXDFU010000058.1:0-2140 GCF_978017985.1 Schwartzia sp. (in: firmicutes)
AGCATCTTCTTGATACTGTGCGGCAGCTTCAGACGGAGCTCACCGAGGCGGCTTCCTGCAGCATGGGAATCGCGGTTACGGGCTCCTCCCGTGAGAACTGCGAGGAACTTCTGGAGCATGCAGGTCAGGCGCTGAAATCCGTAAAAAAATACGGCGGAAATCGTTATCGTATGTTCGATAACGACAGATATTAATGCCGTGTCTTTTTCCGTCATGCTGTGTCAAAAGGCTCTCGACGTAGTGATATAATTAATGCTGTGGGTTCGTTATAAACAAGAGGCTTTGCTTTGGCAGAGCCTCTTGTTTTTGCAAATATTTTTATTTGAACAACTGTATAGTGGAGTTATATAACTCGGTGGAAGATGTCCCCGTCCTCTACAGGCGAAGGAAAACAAACTTTAACAGGTGGTTAGCATATTTCCCACCTCGTTGAAACGCTAATTGGAGGATTTTTCTTTTTTCAAAAGAAAAATTTGAACAACTGCGTTATAATAAAAGGTAGGCAGCTTTGCCTGTCTTTTTTTCTCTCTGAACGCAAAAGGAGTTGTTATAGATGAAGGAAGTAAAGAATCCGCAGCGCCCTATGGCGTTTTATTACGGAATTGCTTTGCTCGTACTTTTGTTTTTCAATGCCATGGCGAAGCCTTATATGGAGGAAGCCAAAATAGAGCAGGTGGATTACGGCACGTTTATGACCATGACGGAGCAGCAGACTGTTTCGAAGGTAGATATTCAGGACAATCAGATTCTTTTTACGGATAAGGACAACAAGCTGTTCAAGACAGGAATCGTGAACGACGAGGGTTTGGTGGAGCGACTGCATAAGGCAGGGGTGACATTTTCCTCGGATATAAAGGCGAAGGAATCTCCTCTTATGAATTTCCTGTTGACATGGGTGCTGCCTATTGCGGTGTTTTTCCTGATAGGACAGTATATGAGCAAAAAGCTTATGGACCGTGCCGGCGGTGGAAATTCCATGATGTTCGGTCTTGGCAAAAGCCAGGCGAGAGTCTATGTGCCGTCCTCTGAGGGTATTCTTTTCAAGGACGTGGCAGGAGAGGACGAGGCGAAGGAAAATCTTTCGGAGATTGTGGACTACCTCCACGATCCCAACAAATATTCCTCTATCGGCGCGTCAATGCCGAAGGGTGTTCTTCTGGTTGGGCCTCCGGGTACAGGTAAGACCATGCTGGCAAAGGCCGTAGCAGGTGAGGCAAATGTACCGTTTTTCTCCATCGCGGGCTCCGAGTTCGTGGAAATGTTCGTGGGTATGGGTGCATCAAAGGTTCGTGACCTTTTCAAGCAGGCGAAGGAAAAAGCTCCCTGCATAGTCTTTATTGATGAGATTGATGCTATCGGACAGAAGCGAAACGGCAACATGATGGGAAATGATGAGCGTGAGCAGACGCTGAATCAGCTTCTCACGGAAATGGACGGCTTCGAGGGCAACACGGGCGTTATAATTCTTGCTGCTACAAACCGTCCGGATTCCCTTGACCCCGCGCTTTTGCGTCCGGGCCGGTTTGACCGCCGTGTGCCGGTAGAGCTCCCTGATCTGAAGGGACGCGAGGCTATTCTGGAGGTACATGCCAAAAAAGTTAAGATGGCTGAGGGTGTGGATTATCACACTATCGCGCGTATGGCATCGGGTGCTTCCGGCGCAGAGCTGGCGAATATCATCAACGAGGGCGCGCTCCGTGCCGTAAGAAACGGACGGAATCTCGTTACGCAGGAGGATCTTGAGGAAAGCGTCGAGGTCGTTGTCGCAGGCTATCAGAAGAAAAACGCAATTCTTTCCGACAAGGAAAAGCGCACGGTTGCCTACCACGAAATCGGTCATGCTCTTGTGGCTGCGAAGCAGACCAATGAGGCTCCTGTGCAGAAAATCACGATTATTCCGCGCACCTCCGGCGCCCTCGGGTATACCATGCAGGTTGAGGAAAAGGATAAATATCTTCTTTCCCGTGAGGAGCTTGAGCAGAAGATTGCTACTCTGACCGGCGGACGTGCTGCGGAGGAGGTTGCTTTCGGACAGATTACGACAGGCGCTGCAAACGATATCGAGCGCGCAACGAAGCTGGCCCGTGCCATGATTACACGGTACGGCATGAGCGACGAGTTCGGTATGGTGGCTATGGAG
>NZ_CDXDFU010000059.1:0-2810 GCF_978017985.1 Schwartzia sp. (in: firmicutes)
GCTGTAGCCGTTCTGCCACAGCCGGGACAGCTGGGCGTTCACGTAAGGACGCACATGCCAGGCTTTGTTTTGCCCTGCCTGCAGATCGTACAGGTATTCGCCGCCTAATTCCAATATGCGGCTGTGGTAATCCGCGCTGGCGGTCATGTCTATAACGCCTCTGCGTAATTTGTTACGCATCCAGCCGTAGTCCAGGTACACCATGCCTTCGCTCTTTGCTTTGTTGAAGCCTGCGTACAGGCCGAAGCGGGTGTCCTTTAATCTGTCGCTGGAACTGTCATCAGAAAAGCTCGTCTGCCCATAACCGGCAAACACACCGGCCCTCCAATTGGACGCTACCTGTTTGTCCCAACCTAACAGGATGGTACTGCTATGGTAGTCCGTATCACCCCGCACATCACCCCAGTTCTTACCGAACTTCAACCAGATGTCGTTGGTGGCGGGTTCTACCTTTTTCGTTGTAACTTCCATGCCGTCGTCATTGCTTTCGTTCAGATGCTGCACCGGTATTTTTATTTTCGCTTCTTTACCCATGAAAGCTTCGTTCAGCCGCGCGGACAAAAGATGCCGCGTCACATTACTGCGCTGCACCGCCGCCATGTTTTTGGCGGATGCATTGGAGGCGATGTCAGAAAAGGCCCGTTTCGCAAGGCTGACGTCCAAAGAATAAAGCGTTGCAAATTCCTGCCTGCGGTCTTTGTCCGCCGCCAGGAAAATCCTTCCCGCAGCATTGTAGCCCTGTGTTTCCTGCTCGTTCATCACACCCATCAGACTGCGCTCGATAGGGCGGATCGTGCTTGAAAAATGGGCGTCGTAAAGCCCCAGGCATGCATCCATTCCCTGATTGGTATCATAGGCACTTTCGATTATCTCGGCATCGCTATTGCCTCGCCCGACCAGATATTCGTAGGTGTACTTCTTCGCGCGGGCCACCGCATTATCGTAAGCGTTCCGGTCCGTAATGTTACCGTTTGCGTCCACACACGAGTTAATCCGGGCCTCGTTCCTCACGGCCGCAGCCGCCCGTGCTTTCTGCTCAAGCGGCATATCTGCCAGCATCAGGGCGTTGAGCCTGTCCGTTACGTCTTCATGGTAACGCGTTCTTTCCGCCTTCCATTCCGATACTTTCATTGCGCTGGTAAAATCGTAAGCAGCAAAAGCTTTGAGCGTTCCCGTTGAATTCGGCTTAAATCCGTAAATTGTTTCCGGAGCTACATCCACGTCACGCACCACTTTGTAATTTTCCAGCGGGTTATGCACATATTGAAACCCGTTGTCCGCAATGGGGGCCGCTGATGCAAATACTCCAGGTTCTCCTCCGCAAAAGACAGTTACGGCAAGGAAAACCAAAAACACAAATACATTTTTCCACACTAAACGATGCCTGTCAGCCGCTTGGTTTTTAGTTATGTTCAACATGATTTCTGTCCTCTACTTCGAGCCAACTATTTAAAAAACGCTTTCCATATTAAAACTTATGCTGATGAAAACTACTTTTATATTATATCATACTAATCTTTACTGAGTAAAACCGGGATTATTCATACTTATACTTAAAACAACAGCCGTGGATGTTGAAGCTCCACGGCTGTCGAATCATTTACTGCGCAAAATTGAGATTTAACAAATTAAGCTTAAGAAAATACATTTTGATTAATCTACTTCCATAATCTCTCGTACCTTTGGCCAAGGAAGTTCTTGTTGCCGCAGCGTTTTGCTTTGTACATCAACTCATCTGCTTGTTCAAACATACTCCTCATATCTTCCACCAATTCAGGTACACCATACACATAACCGGTAGAAAATTTGATTTGTGGTTTATTGTCGTCTTGGCTCATTTCATCCATACGAAGCTTCAACTGATGGAGCTGGATATCAAAAAAACTTTTATCTATATCATTCCTGATTAACAAAAACTCATCACCACCATAACGGTAGGCGTGGGTATTAGTAAAATTTTCTTTTAAACCATTGCTGAATGTTCGCAGAACTTCATCCCCAGCATCATGGCCGTATGTATCGTTGATTCCCTTAAAATTATCGATGTCCATAAAAGCGACAATGATATTATTACCTATGTAATTCTCATAGTTAAAACGCAAAGCATGACGGTTATACAGACCGGTAAGTGGATCAGTCTGGCTCTGGGTTTTTAATAGCTCATTATGTTCTTTCAGTTGCTTGTTAATTCTCATCAATTCTGCCTGTGCCTTTTTCCAGAGGTAACGCAGTGTCGCAACTATCGTAGTGTTGATGATGACGCTGACCGCAATTGTTAATATCTTTTGGAAATTAATGCTGGTATAACTGAAAAAACTGTGGTCGGTGGAAAAGAAAAACATAGAATACAAAATGATTAACGATGCGGAAATGACACCTGCCATACGACCAAACATACCGGTAAAAACAATCAAGCTTGTAATTAGAACCATGTTTGGATTTGGAGTTTTCAAAAACCAAGCGATGGCAATTAATATAGCCATACCAAGAAAAGTTAACAGAGAAGTTAAAATAAGATTTCTTCTTTCTTCTTGATTTGAACCAGTTTTATTGTTCATGGTGAGTATACATCTCCGTTTTTTGTGGAATACTATATAATTAATTTTATAGCCAAAAACAACAACTGTCAAATTATTACCAAAACAGCCGTAGAAAAATCTACGGCTGTAAGAAAAACTGGAATTTATAAGTCCGCACTTTTCGTTACGCTGTAAAGAGTTACTCCTTCCGGTCTGAAATCCATCTGTATCTCCCAGAATTCGACACCTGCTTTTGATGCCTCTCTGAAGGTTTGTGACACCTCCTCATAA
>NZ_CDXDFU010000060.1:0-1708 GCF_978017985.1 Schwartzia sp. (in: firmicutes)
ACGTCAGGCGGAGCTCACGGAGGACGAGCTTGCGCTTACCAACGATATGAACCTTCTGACACTTAAGCCGACGCTTTACGTGGCGAATGTTGCTGAGGACGAGGCAGCGACGGCACAGGACGATAACGAATTCGTTCAGCGCGTGAAGGAATACGCGGCAAAGGAAAATGCCGAGGTCATCGCCATCTCTGCCCGTGTAGAGTCGGAGATTGCGGAGCTTGACGAGGAGGAAGCAAAGGAATATCTTGAGACCATCGGTCTTGAGGAATCCGGCCTTGACCGCCTCATTAAGGCAGCCTTCAAGCTGCTTGGCCTTCTGACGTTCCTTACGGCAGGCCCGGACGAGGTTCGCGCGTGGACTATCCGCAACGGCACAGTTGCACCGAAGGCAGCAGGAAAGATTCATTCGGATATTGAGCGCGGATTTATCCGTGCGGAGATTGTAAATTATGACGACCTTATCGAAGCAGGCAGCACCGCAGCGGCCCGTGAAAAAGGAAAGGTCCGTCTTGAGGGCAAGGACTACGTCATGCAGGACGGCGACGTAACGTACTTCAGATTTAACGTGTAAATAAAAAGAGACTGTGAAAATTCACAGTCTCTTTTTTTATGCCGTCAAATAAAATACATCATGGTCTCGTCCTGCCGTTTGTTTTCCGTTTCCGTGAGGACGTCTGCCAGGGAGACATTCTGGAGTGTTCCCTTCAGAGCTTCATTTATGGGCTGATAGATGATTGCTTCGAGGGCTTCATCAAGGGCGGCGACCTTTCCGTTGGTGGAGGAAGCGGTTTCCTCTACCAGACTCAGCTCAATGGCGGAGAGTATATCATAGGCGCTTATATCTTTCGGCTTTCTTGCCAGCTGATAGCCACCCTGCGAGCCTTTGATGGACAGCACCAGCTTCGCCCGTTTCAGCAGGGAAAAGACCTGCTCAAGATAGATTTTGGATATGCCGAGCTTTTCGGATATGCTTATAATCGTAATGGGAGTTCCTGATGCGTAATTTACCGCGAGGTGCGTCATTGCGGCGAGTCCGTAGCGTCCTTTGGCGGATATTTTCATTCTTTTTCACCCCTTTTTAGAAATCATATATATATAATATGATATATGGGCAAAAGAAAAAAGTCAATACATAGATGAATGATATGTTTTTGCTTTCCCCTGCGAATACTTCCTTTACAAAGAATGGACAAATGATTACAATAGATAAATAGCACGTTACGAAAGCAGGATAGAAAATGGAAGAAGAGAGCAGTAAATTGTCTAATTCGAAGGAGATAAAAAACGGAATTCACGACGGCATACCTATCGCCCTGGGCTATCTTGTGGTGGGATTTACCCTCGGTATAGCGGCGAGAAACGCGGGGCTGACGCCGATACAGGGATTTTTGGCGAGCTTTTTCAACAACGCGTCAGCAGGGGAGTACGCGGCGTTCACTCTGATTGAGGCGGATGCGCCCTATCTGGAGCTGGCGCTTATGACGCTTATTGCCAATGCCAGATACATGCTCATGAGCTGTGTTATCAGCCAGAAGCTGGCGCCTGATGTTTCTGTATGGCACCGCATTTTTGTGGGCTTTGATATGACAGACGAAATTTTCGGTATTGCAGCGGCGCGGAAGAATCCGCTGAATCCCTTTTATAACTATGGAGCCATGATTGTTGCCCTTCCGGGCTGGGCAGGCGGTACCATGCTGGGTGTGCTGGC
>NZ_CDXDFU010000061.1:0-3764 GCF_978017985.1 Schwartzia sp. (in: firmicutes)
ATATATGAGCAAGGAGTATTTTATGGAAATCAAATATATGCAGGGATTTTATGGTGTCGTTGAGGAATGAAACAACAGCCACGCGGCGCTGCGATTGGACATCGCTCAGCCGGCGCTTTCCCGTCAGATGAAGAGACTGGAGACCTCGCTCGGGGTAAAGCTCTTTGAGCGCGGCAGCCGCCGTATCCGTCTTACGGAGGCAGGACAGCTTCTTTACTCCCGTGTTGAGCACATCCTCGGCATGGTAGACGGCACAGTGCGTGAAATCACGGAAATCGGCACAGGTGTCGCGGGATCTATCCGCATCGGAACCATCGTTTCCTCGGGTGCGCAGTTCCTGCCGCAGCTTATGCGTTCCTTCAACGAGCGCTATCCTCAGGTCACATTCCAGATTTGGGAAAGCGAGGGCACGCGTGTATTCGAACTGCTCGACAGCCGTGCCATTGAAATCGGAATCACGCGCAGCCAGGCAGATGCAAATATCTACGATTCGATAATCCTGTCCAATGAGCCGCTTATCATGGTAATGAACCGTGACAACTGCATCTGCGGTAAAAAGAATGATGCGGTGCGCATTAAAGAGCTTAAAAATATGCCTATCATTCTCCCTTTCCGTTGGAAGGGATCCTTCATTGCACAGTGCAAAAAAGCAGGCTTCACACCGCACCTCGTCTGCGAGAGTGACAGTATCGTGCAGGATATCCTGAACGTCCGTACGGGCCTCGGAATGGCTCTTGTTCCGTATTCGGCTCTGAGCCTTATCACCGATGACGGCCAGCTTGTCTGCAAAAAGCTTGTAGACCCTGACATGATGACACATACCGTCGTATCGTGGCTGAAAAACAGAACTCTTTCAGCAACGGCGCGTCACTTCATTGATATGTTCAAAGAAATGTATGTAAAGAACGTACAAAAATAAAACTAAAGCTGCTTCGGCAGCAGGAGGAGATCTCGTTATATGGATGCAGCGGAATACATTAAAGCAGGCATGGAAAAAGCAGCACTTTCCGAAGTAACACAGGAGAACACCGCCCGTTCAATGGGCAGCGGCTCACTGGACGTCTATGCGACTCCTGCTATGACGGCACTTATGGAGCAGGCGGCTGCGGAGCTGGCGCAGGAAAATCTTCCGGAGGGCTGGACCAGTGTCGGTATTGCGCTGTCCATAGAACACACCTCGGCTACTCCCATAGGCGTACTTACCCGCGCGGTTGCGAAGGTCACTGCAGTGGAGGGACGCAAAATATCATACGAAGTCAAAGCCTTTGACGAATCCGGCGAAATCGGACACGGCACACATGAAAGGTTTGCCGTGGAAGCAGAGAAATTCATGGCAAAGGCACAGAGCAAAGCAACGCATTAAAAGCAAAAATATAATCCTTCTCCTTTAGGAGAAGGATTATTTAGATAAAAATTAAAATAAATTAAACAGACACTGCCCGGGGTTATATTTTTCTTAAATACTCGGGGCGGTGCTTTCTTTTTGCTTATGGATATATTATATTTGACTTATTAAGGAGATAATTATTCAAGGAGGGTGTTTATATGGCGGAACCTATGAAGATTTTTATCGTCGAAGATGAGAGACGAATTGCACGTTTCTTACAAATGGAGCTTGAACATGAAGGCTTTGAAACAGCAACCGAAGCAAACGGACGCCGTGCGTACGAGAGGATTCTGCAGGGCTCGTTTAACCTTGTTTTGCTGGATGTAATGCTGCCGGATATGGACGGCATGGAAATCTGCCGCAATGTACGCAAGCTCTCCGATGTTCCTATAATAATGCTCACGGCAAAGGACGACCTTGAGGACAAGGTTAACGGACTTAATCTTGGCGCGAACGACTATATTACGAAGCCCTTCGCGATACAGGAGCTTTTGGCACGCATCCGCGCGGTGCTCCGCAACTACCGCCCGTCCACCGACACGCCGGAGGGCGAGATTCTTGTTGCGAAGGACCTGGTCATGTACCCGAACCGTTACGAGGTAAAGGTAAAGGACAAGACCGTAGACCTCACAAAAAAAGAGTACCTGCTTCTGGAATTCCTGCTTCGCAACAAACGTACCGTACTTTCCAGAGACCAGATTCTTCAGAAGGTCTGGGGCTACGACTATGTAGGCGATACGAACGTAGTTGATGTTTATATCAGATATTTGCGCGCCAAAATAGATGAAAAATTCGATGAGAAATATATCTATACCATGCGGGGCGTAGGGTATGTCATTAAAGATTAAACCCATTCGCATTTCGCTGCGCCTTACGCTGCTCTATGCGTCGATTCTTGTTACGATTCTTTTTGTATCAAGTACATTCACCGTTATTGGCCTTTATTTTTCCGTATACCATCAGGCGGGTGTAGAACTGCAGAGAACTATCGACCAGACGATGCGTATTGTGGAAGAAACAGACAAGCTGCCTGAATCGGAGCTGCCGCCCAGAACATCAGAACAAAATGAGGAATACATGAAAAAACGCAAGGCAGAGGACCCTGAATGGGAACCTCCGCCGCGCTTTGTTATGGCCCTTTTTCGGCAGGGCGCGATTGTTCCCGGCGCCGTACTGCGTATAACGAATGAAAACGGGCGTGTAGTCTTTAACAACGCGGAGCATTATCCAAGCTATCTGGATGTTGAGGAATCCGCGGTTAACGATAATCCGATTTGGGCAAATAAAAAGCTTGGCGTTTCCATAATGGATAATTTTCACTTCTATTTTAAGGAAGTGCCGGTACACTGGCGAGGCAGGGATTACACGCTTCACTTTATGCGTATGATTACTGCGGAGCGCCAGTTCATTAACATACTTGCCAACGGCTTTTTCCTGTCGAATTTCTTCGGAATACTCGTTGCTCTTGTGGCAGGATATTTTGCCAGCCGCAAAACCCTCAATCCTATTCGCATGATAAACCAGACGGCGCAGGATATCGAGGTAAACGATTTGAGCCGTAGGGTTCCTGTGCCTGAAGTTGATGACGAGCTGAAACAGCTTGTTGAAACGATAAACCGCATGCTTGACCGTCTTGAGGTCGGCTTTAAGCAGCAGCAGAGATTTGTCTCTGATGCATCCCATGAGCTTCGTACCCCTGTCACGGTTATTTTGGGCTATGCCGATATGCTGTCCAGATGGGGAAAGAATGACCCCGAAGCCCTGAATGAGGCTGTCAACGATATACGCACGGAAGCAACGGATATGCGCGGCCTTATAGAGAGACTTCTTTTTCTTGCCCGTGCCGATATGAAACGGCAGGTATTAAATAAGGAAAGAATCCAGGTAAAAGACCTCATGGAGTCCATTGCCAAAAAGGCGGCAATATTTGCCACGAAGCATAAAGTAACACTGCTGAAAAATGACCCGGGCGTGATTTTTGCGGACGGCGTCACCATCAGACAGATGCTGCGTGTCTTTATTGAGAACTCCATAAAATACTCCCCTGAGGGAACAGAAATAACATTGTCGTCAGAAAGAAAAGGCGATTATCTGGATGTCACGGTCACTGATCAGGGCATAGGTATCGCCCCCGAAAATCATAAAAAAGTCTTTGAACGCTTCTTCCGCGTTGATAAATCCCGCACCTCCGGCGAGGGAGGAGTCGGAGGAACGGGCCTTGGCATGGCTATCGCCCAGTGGATTGCCGATTCACATGACATTAAACTTTCTATAGAAAGTGAGCTGGGAAAAGGTACGACTATACATATGCTCATACCTACGGTTGAAAATAAAGCCTAAAAGACAATTAGAAAAAGAAAAAATGGGAGCATAATCC
>NZ_CDXDFU010000062.1:0-5728 GCF_978017985.1 Schwartzia sp. (in: firmicutes)
GTCACCATACGCCCGCCATGCAGAAAATAGTGGCGGTACGCCGAAGTAAATACATCCCCCAATGAACCCAGATGCTCCGTTGTCATCCATATCATTGAATAATCATAATCGTCGCGGTGAATGGGCATACCCAGATTCAGCAAAAACATAACCAAAAATATTGCTGCCAAAATCAGCAGAACCTTACCTTTATTTCCTGTCTCCATAATAAAAAATCATTCTTCTCCTTTATATTCCGAAGGTCTCCCCCGGCGATAGCAGAGTTTTTTTCCGTCCCTCTCGTCCACCAGATAAATAGGGCGCTGCTTGCTTTCGTTAAATACCCTCCCCAGATATTCGCCTATAATACCAAGGGACAGCAGCTGCACGCCTCCCAGAAACAGCATAACCGTTATCAGCGTCGGATATCCTGCTACCGGATCGCCGTACAAAAGCGCATTGAAAAGCACGAAAATCATGTAAAGAATCGCCATCACTGACACAAAAAGGCCGAGCATAGTTGTCAGCCGCAGCGGAGCAGTCGTAAATGACGTAATCCCCTCCACCGCCAGATTGAACAGCGAAAAATAGTTCCATGTGGTCGTTCCCGCGGCACGGGGCTGAACCTTATAGGGAATCTCCTTTTTCCGGTACCCAACCCACGTGAATAGACCCTTTGTGTATCTCTGGCTCTCACGCATAAGGCAAAGTGCCGAAACACAGCGGCGGTCCAGCAGACGAAAATCACCCACATTACGCTGCACCCTGTACCGCGTAAAGCTCTGCAGCACACCATAAAAAACACCTGTCATGTTGCGTTTGAACCAGGTCTCGTCCTCGCGGTCGGTGCGGCGCGTGCAGACGTCATCATATCCCTGTCTCCACCATTCCACCATCTCGGGAATCATAGAAGGAGGATGCTGCAGATCAGCGTCCATTATAATGACCGCATCTCCGTCAGCGTAATCAAGACCTGCCATCATAGCCGCTTCCTTGCCGAAATTGCGGGAAAGGGAAATATATGACACATCTTCATTTTCCGCCTCAAGCCTGCGGAGTATATCAAGAGTACCGTCCATGCTGCCGTCATTTACGAACAGGCAGGAAAACTGTGCATCAGGCACCGCCTCCACTGCCTTTGAAAGCTCCGTATAAAAGGTCTCAATGACCTCTTCCTCGTTATAGCATGGTACAACAACCGTTATCTTATCCATACATTTACACCAAATCAGCAAAATTTCCTATCTGAATGTTTTTCTTACTGAGAATCGCCATAGTCTCCGCAGAGGTTACGGCACGGAGCTCCTCCTCAAAATCATGCTCCCATTCACAGGCAGGCACAAGAACACTGTTGTCCGTCCCCGGGTGCAGCATAACCTCTGTCGTGCCCTCGCCCATAGTCTCTGCCATCTCGCGGAGATAGCCCTCGCTGACTGCCTCTCCGTCAACAATGCCGGCAAAAGCATCAGGAGTCTTCATGCCTCTTGCATGCGCCTTGTGCCTTGCCATACGCGCAAGCGTACCAAGCCCAAGCCGTCCTATAAGCTGTCCCGGACTCATTTCATCTCCGCAGAAAAGGTCTATTACAGGCACACGCGCAGCACGGATCCCTGCCTTCTGCGCAACATCCAGCGCAGTATCAATAATCCCCGGCAGCGTGTGCATATGCTGGTGGCTGTCTATATGCGTAAGCGCAACCCCCGTACTCATCATCTTTTCCATCTGGGCCGAAAGCTCACGCCGCACCTCCTCCATGGAAATCTTTCCCATGAGAAACCTTTTCACGAAAACATTATGCGTATCATAAAAGACACCCTCAGATGTCACGAGAGAAGGAATTTCCTCAGGTGGAAGAACAGGGAATCCGTTCACCAGAGTGAAATGCACGCCGACACCAAGCTCCTTATGTGTCCGTGCCACCTCAACGGCCCCGTCAAAAGCCTTTCCTCCCGGCATTAACGTCGCAGAACGCAGAAAACCCTTCTCGGCCGCCTGCGCAACAGCCGCATTAATAAGCGGATGACGTCCGAAATCATCCGCATTGACAATGATACGCTTCAAAACAGTTCCCCTTTTAATAATTCAGTAAATACCATACGTAACCGACAGCCACAACCTGCAGAAGCAGGATAACCGGCACGCCGATCTGAAATTTCAAATGATGCGTCTTATGACGGAACACAATCATCCCCAAAAGTGCTCCCATACTTCCCCCTACCAATGCTATAAGCAGCAGAAGAGCTTCAGAAATCCGCCATTTCTGCTTCATAGCAAGCATTTTATCGGCACCGTACATCAAAAAAGCAATGATGCTCATTACAGCAATATAGCTGGAAAAATACAGCAGCATATATACGCCTCCATTGATGCAAAAATATTTTTACACGCATACTAGAGCTTACCACAACTGCCTGCCACCCGCAACAATCAGCGGACAAGGAGCACAGGTACACTGCAGTGATGCAGAACAGAGTGGCTCACGCCGCCGAGGATTACGTCCTGCAGCGTGCCAAGGCCGCGAGTGCCCAGAACAATTATACTGAACCCGCCGTTTTCAGCCACATCAACTATAACATCAGCCGGAGACCCTATCTGTACCATAGTATCAAGCCCTACTTCCTCGGGGACCTGCTTCGTATACGGCTGCAGAAGCTTATAGCCCTGCTCCTTAAACTCCGTAGGAACATAGCCGCCTGCCATGGACCTTTCAAGCATGGACATCTTGCGGTTCAGGTCGACAACATGCAAAAGCGTAAGCTCACCCCGCACCAGCGACGCCAGATACACCGCATGCCGAAACCCACGCTCCGACTCCACCGACCCGTCAAGCGGTACAAGAATCTTCCGATAACGAACATCCTCCACTGCAGCCATAAGATCCGCCTCCGTTTTCTCTGAACCGTGCTTCAGATAATATCCAAAGCACCTGAACACCTATTCGTGTGTATAACACACTTTCCATTTTACCACATAAAAAAGCATCCGGAGCAAATACCGGATGCTTTTTAACTTAAGCCTTTTCGTACATATCCTCTATGCGCGCAACAGAAAGAGTCGAGACAACGTCTCCCGTTACATTCAGCGCCGTATGAATCATATCAATCGGGCGGAAAATACCTACAATCATTCCCATGATAGTAGCCGGCAGGCCCATCGTGCCCAGCAGCATGACTGTCAGAACAATACCGCTGTTCGGAATACCAGGCGTACCGATTGAAATAAGAGTCGTTATAAATATGAAGCTTGCCTGCTGCGCAAGGGTAAGGTCAACACCGTATACCTGCGAAACAAACATAATCGTCACCGCATAGTACGCCGCAATGCCATTCATGTTTATGGTAGCTCCCAGGGGCAGCGTAAAGGAAGCAAGCTCATGCTTCACCTTGAACTCCTGCTCGGTAACCTTAAGGGTAACAGGAAGAGTACCGGAGCTGGACGTCGTGCTGAATGCCACAAGCCATACCTCGGTAATCTTTTTGAAAAACTCCGACAGAGGAATATGCGCAATCCCCCTGATCATGAAAAGGTACAGGAACACTATGATGGAAAGAGCCGCCATGTAATGCGTAAAAATGAATTTACCCATGACGCCGAACACGGCAAGCCCGTATTCGCCAACGCTGCAGGCTGCAAGAGCACATACACCGAACGGAGTAGTCTGCATGACGAGGTCAGTAACCTTAAACATTATCTGTGTGCCCTCATCAATGAGCTTCTTCACATTCCCGACACGGTCTCCGAGAATCGTAATCGTCACACCCACGAACACCGCAAAAACAATGACCTGCATGAGCTCGCCCTGCGCCAGCGCAGCAATAGGATTGCTCGGAATCATTCCGAGAATCGCAGAGCCAACGGACATAGGCTCAGCCGCCTTGATAGGCTCTCCCGAAGCCTGAATATCGTACATACGAAACCCCGTCCCCGGGCGGATGATATGCGCGACAACCAGACCAATAACCGTTGAAAGCACCGTGGTTACCACATAAAATCCCATAACCTTCGTGCCAATCCGGCGCAGCTTCCCGATATCACCGATACTTGAGATACCGCTGATAATAGAACAAAAGATGAGAGGTATCACAATCATCTGGATGAGCTTCAAAAAGACATCACCAACAGGCTTTACCACCACAACGTCCTTGCCGAAAATCATCCCCAATACGATACCTATGCCAAAGCCAATAAACACCTTGGCACTCATACTGAGCTTTTTCATACATCCCCAACTCCTAATGTGTGTTCAGGTTTACACAATTACACACAAAAATAAAAATCGTTACAATTATAACGCATTTGTTCAGGTTTTGCCAACAGCGAAACGCATATTTTCACCATAAAATCATACAAAAATTATCAGAATCTCACTATAAATGCTCTTAAAATTTTTAGTCAAAAATGTAAATATGTATATACCTTCTATTATACTAATATGCTATAATAGACAAAATTCCTATTTTCCAAATGAAAGGCTTATCATAATGAAGCAGTTTTCTTACTACTTAAAAACTGTAAATGACCTCGAAGCCTGCCTGAGTGCGTTCCTCGCTGAATGCCCCCAGTATCCTTCGAGTATTTTGGTTTCTATATTTTCCTCATGGACCTCGCAGTCGGACATTCACGAAGTCGCACGGAGACTTACAAACCGTATTCCTCTCGCGACTATCGTCGGAGCAACGTCCTATGCCGAGATTCTGAACGGGCTCTTTTCAAACCGCACTACTATCCTCTCCTTCACGGTTTTCGAATCATCAGTCATCGAGCTTCACACCTTTGACCTGCTGTCCGAAAACCCCGAGGATACAGTTGCCCATCTGAAATCCTTCTGTGCTGCCACACCAACGTTAAAGGGCATTGGCCTTCTTTCCACTGTTAACACCCCGCGGCTTGAATGGATTCTGAAGCAGCTCTCTGAAGTCCGTGAGGACGTTGAAATATTCGGCGGATGCGCGTCCATATACCGCACACTGGACAATCCGTATATTTTTACTGACAAGGAAAAATTCAGCCACGGCATTATAGCGGTTTGCTTCCTGGGAGAAGACCTTCATATCCGAACCAACATCGGCCTCGGCTGGAAGCCTCTCGGACGCTCGCTGCGCATAACAAGTGTAGAAGGCGACCGCATAGTATGTAAGCTGAATAACAATCCTGCCGTCAGAATTTACGAAACATACCTCAAGGTGACACCGAAGCAGTTCGACTCGGAAAGCCTGGTTTTTCCCTTCGTGCTGGAGCGTGACGGTGAACCTATAATGCGCCTGCCTGCTGACACGCGGGCGGACGGCTCGCTCATATTCACCGCTGACTGCTATTTAGGTGAAACGGTGCGCCTTTCATATGGCGACCCGGGAGAAATCATAAATTCATCGTGGGAAATCAGCCACTCCCTCCGCAGCTTCGCGCCGCAGGGAATGTTTATATTCAGCTGCATGTCCCGCCAGAAATTTTTACAGAACGACACAAACAGGGAACTGAGGCCGTTCCATTCAATCTCGCCTAACCTTGGCTTTTACAGCCACGGTGAGATAGCACGGATAAACGGCAAAGTCATACTTGAAAACTGCGCTATCGTAACGGTTGCTATGCGTGAGGGCAAACCTGTCATAACCCCGAAGCTGCTTGCAGAACCGGTTAAACCCCAGCCCACCACAATGCCGCTGGTGCAGCGCCTTGCCAACTTTATCGCGGCAACAACTGCCGAACTCGAGGAAGCGAACGAAAAGCTGGCAAAGCTCGCTAAACTGGA
>NZ_CDXDFU010000063.1:0-22083 GCF_978017985.1 Schwartzia sp. (in: firmicutes)
CGCTCGCTGTTCTGGGACATCTCAAGCGCGGATACGGAAACACCGCCTGCGTTTGCAGCCTTTGCCGGGGCAAAGAGGACGCCGTTACTCTGCAGATACTCGATGGCATCCAGCGTAGACGGCATATTCGCGCCCTCGCCCACAGCCTTTACGCCGTTGGCAACAAGAGTCTTTGCACTCTCGAGGTCAAGCTCATTCTGCGTAGCACACGGAAGAGCGATATCACATTTGACAGTCCATACGCCCTTGCAGCCCTCATGGTACTCTGCATTCGGACGTTTTTCAACATATTCCTTGATACGCGCACGGCGGACTTCCTTGATATCCTTAAGAAGCTCAAGGTCGATGCCCTCCGGATCATAAACATAGCCGTTGGAGTCAGAGCAGGTGACAACCTTTGCGCCCATCTGCTGAGCCTTTTCAATAGCATAGGTCGCAACGTTTCCTGCACCGGAAACAGCAACCGTCTTGCCCTTGATGTCAATGTTGTTATCATCAAGCATATCCTTGACGAAATAGAGAAGGCCATAGCCCGTAGCCTCTGTACGTGCAAGACTTCCGCCGAAGGTAAGGCCCTTACCCGTGAGAACACCCTCATAGGTGTCGCGGATTCGCTTGTACTGACCGAAGAGATAACCAATCTCGCGGCCGCCGACACCGATATCACCTGCCGGTACGTCTGTATCTGCGCCGATATGGCGGTAAAGCTCCGTCATGAAGCTCTGGCAGAAACGCATAACCTCGCCGTCGGATTTGCCCTTCGGGTCGAAATCAGAGCCGCCCTTGCCGCCTCCGATAGGAAGTCCCGAGAGTGCATTCTTGAGAACCTGTTCTGTTGCCAGGAACTTCAGAATACTGAGGTTAACGCTGGGATGGAAACGCAGGCCGCCCTTGTAAGGCCCGATAGCGCTGCTCATCTGAACGCGGAAGCCGCGGTTCACCTGCAGGTCGCCGTTATCATCAACCCATGGCACACGGAAAATGACTGTACGCTCCGGCTCAAGGAAACGCTCCAGAAGTCTGTCCTTCTGATATTCAGGATGTGCCTCAAGCACAGGAATGATAGATGTCAAAATTTCTTTTGCCGTATTATGAAATTCCTTCTGGTCAGGATCTCTTTTAACAATTTCATCCAAAACCTGCTGAACATACGCTTTCATGTCTGCCATTGATATCTCTCCTTTGTCTCTCTGCAATTCTATATCATTTCAGCTTAAACAGTATAACTCGTAAGCGTAGAAAATACAATGTTCTTTCGGAGAAATACTGTATACATACAAAGATTGTTAATCTGCATACAAAACCATATACTTTCGAGGAAAAGTTTACAATTTTGTGACAATTTTTCAAACCGCCTGCCAAAAAGAAAAGCAGCGCCTTCATTCGCGAAAGCGCCGCCTTTCCTTTTCTTTTATTTGTTTTGTACCGCCGCGTCCGGTTTTTTGTCCGCAGAAGCATTTTCTGCGGTTTTCTCTGCCGCAGCTGCTTTATTTTCTTTCTTTGCTTCCTTTTTCTTCGCTTTTTCTTCCTGCTTTTTCTTTTCGGCTTCAGCTTCCTTCTTTTCTTTTTCAGCCTTTGCCTTTTCCTTCTGAATCTCGTCCCATGTCTTGGGCGCAAGCTCCTTCAGATATTCGTCGGGGAGATCTCTTGCGTCCTTATTTAGCTTGAGGTATGCCAAATAGTCCTTCTTCGCGGCTTCCTTATCTCCCAGTTCATCCTCGATATCTCCTGCCATGTGGTATGCCGCCATGTTCTTTTCGTCGCAGCCTATAGCAAGACGTATATCTGCCAGCGCCTCTTCCGGCATTCCCTGTGCGCGCCACACCTCTGCGCGGTTCAAGTACGCGTATGCAAATTTCGAATCAAGCTCCACTGCATGATTGCAGTCCTCCATGGCTTTATCAAATTCTCCCATGAGCGCATGAGCACGTCCACGCACCGCATAAAGTCCCGAAAGCTGGCGTACAGTCGCCTGACAGCCGAAGATTCGCTCTGCTTCTCTTATGGCAAGCTCAGGGCGGTAAACGTCATTGTACCAGTCCGCGTTGTTGTAAAGACGCTCTACGAGATTTTGCGATGCCTCAGCATTCTTTGTCTTGCGTTCCTTCCATTTGAGGGAACGGTTCGCCGTGTCGGTAATCATCTTCATGCGTGCGCCGCTATTTCCCTCATGGCTGTATGCGGCCCGCACAAGACGTTCAAGCACGCCGTCCATGTTTGATGCGGCGACAGCCGCCTTGAGCGGTCCGTATACACGGTTATCATCAAGATAGTCAACGCGTCCGTTCATTCCCGCGCGGAAATTCCAACCGTCCGCAGAGTGATATTCATGAAATGCCTCCGCCAGCCCGCCGGCTATAAGATAGGCATTTTCCTTTGAATTATCGTAAAGCTCCGAGGTGTATTTTGCCTTTACAAGCTTCACCCCATCGATATAGACCTCGTTTCCGTTTTCAACCGTCACATGTCCGCAGCTGTAAGCGGTCATCATCTGTGAAAGCTTCGCTTCGCGCTTGTCCGTATCCGGGTGGTCGTAGGCCTCCGCGCCGTAGCTTCTGTCAAAGGTCTCGGGATGCTTGGATATGTAATCCATGCGTGCCATTGCAGCTGCCGAACCGCCGGGGTTAAAGCCGGCGCTTGCCGCCAGATAAAATCCTCCCTCGTCAGCCTCATACTCAACCGGAAGAATGACATTTTTTGCAACGGAATAGTCCGCCAGCACAGAAGCAACTCTGCCGTCTGCCGCTCCTGTTACCATGCTCAGGAACTGAATGCCGAAGGACTGTGCAGCCGCCCGGGCATATGTATATGCCGCGTGTAGCTTCAGCCCGTGTGTCATTTCATGGGCTAGGACTCCGGCCAGTTCGTCCACGTTGCGGTCAAGTCCGCGTATAAGCCCGCGGTTCACCGTCACCATGTTGGTCGGGAAGCACGCCGCGTTAAACTCGTCGCTGCCGTTTACGCGCCAGGTGAATGGCAGTGAACGTATATCCAGCACATAGTCTCCGCGCTCCACAAGCTGGCCCATTATGGCATCAGTCAGTTCCTTGTCAACAGGATTTGTGGACGCACCGTTTTCATGCTCGTCATAAAGGCGGGTCTGCTCCTGATATATGGAATTGTTTCCCGCATCCATGACAGCGGAGAGGTAGCTGCCATACATGGCGCCTGTGCCAAGAAGTCCGATAAGCGCAGCTATTGCATCGCCGCTTTCCATCTCCGCACGGGATGCAACAGGTGCAGGGACATTCGGAAGCACCGGTGCAACTGTGAGCAGAGATACTGCCGCCATTATGCCCGCGCCCCGCTTCAGCCATTTCTTTATCATAAAGAGTTCCCTCCTGTTCCTCACAATTCGTATTTCTCTAACATTGTAACAGATTTTCCATAAGACGGGCATGAAAACTGCTATATCATATTATTCGCTTCAAAATCTATTGCTTTTTGACGGGGCTTTGCCCCTTCAAACTTCCCCACAGGGGCTCGCAGCCGCCCCTTGACCCTGCCAACGCCCTGCGGGCTAATTATTTTAAGCCGCGTGGGAACCTAAGTATATGTTGCTGCGATACTGCCGACCGCGTCGAACTGTATCGGCTTGCTGACGTTAAGCCAAGACTATCCATAAAACTTAAAAGAGCAGCTCTGCCAGGCTTAAACGGATTCCCCGACGCGGGAGGCACTTTCCTTCGATTTTGCACAAAACATCCTCGCGGGTGCCCAGAGCGACGTAAGGAGCGGTTCAAAGGAGTGCAGAGGGAAGCAGGTCCCTCTGCTGGGGCAGCGCGAAGGGGCAAAGCCCCGTCGCATGAAAAAGGAGCTGCAGTATTCCACAGCTCCCACGATATTATTTCATTGGTTTTCCACAGTGCGGACAAAATGTGGCATCCAGGTCACTGCAAACCTTACCACAAGACGGACATTTCTTTACAATCTGTTTGTCCAAACCACGATTTATAATTTTTACTACCCAACGACCTACAACAAAAACTATTACAATCAAAAGGATTTCCGGAATGCCAATGCCAAACACGATAACCCCTCCCCACAATAAAAACCTTTCTACCATGTATTATATCGCTTTTAGTTCTATTTTGACTACCATATGTTATAACGCATGATAAACTGTTCGCACGTTTTGAAATTCATATTTCTTTACCTCATAATCGAAACTTAGTCGCATATGCAAGTAAATTTCGATTAGATTCCAACATGATATATTTTTGTCGGTTGCAACCGACTCGGATGAAACCGAGTAAAAACACATCCCCTGTTCAACCGCAAAAAGCACTCTGTAAAATTTTACAGAGTGCTTTTATTATGTTATTCAATTATCTTATCCTTTATGCCGCTTTCTGCGCTTTTCGTTTTTCCTTCCATTCCTCAGTGAGGATATAGATAAGAGGAACGACGACGAGTGTCAAAAGCGTGGATGTTGTAAGTCCACCTATGAGGACTACACCCATTGACTGACGAAGCTCAGCGCCCGCGCCGATACCAAGGGCAATCGGCAGCATACCGAGCATTGTGGAGAGTGTCGTCATGATGATAGGACGAAGTCGAAGGGAACATGCCTCAAGCACGGATTCTTCTATACCCATTCCCTTCTCACGGGCCTGATTTGCGTAGTCAATAAGAAGAATAGCGTTCTTCGTAACAAGACCGAGAAGCATGGTAAAGCCGATAAGTGACATCATGTTTGCAGTCTGGTTTGCAACCAGAAGTCCGAGCACTGCGCCGATTACGGCGAAGGGCAGACTCATCATGATAACGAAGGGCTGTGAATAGCTCTCGAATTCTGCCGCCAGCACCATGTAAATAAGCACGATAGCGAGGACAACAGCCTTGACGACCTCGTTGAACACGCGGTTCATCATGTCTGCGTCACCGATGAGCTTATAGCGGTAGCCTATATCCATGTTCAGCTCAGGAATAAGCTTTTCCTGTGTGGTTTTGAGCAAATCGCCCGGCGATATGCCTGTGGCGTTGGCATAGACACCTACCTGGCGCTGACGACCTTCGCGGTCTATACGCTGAGGGCCTGAGCCCATTGTTACCTCTGCCACGTCGCCAAGGCGGACATACTCGCCTGTTGCCGTGGATACCTGCAGATTTGCAACGTCCTGCAGTGTACGGCGGTCAGCTTTTTCAAGCTGCATTATGATATCGTAATCGTTATTGCCGATTGTGTAGGAGTTGCCTGTCTTTTTACCCTGAAAAGCATACTGCACAACCTGACCGACACTTGTGTTGTCCAGGCCGAGCTGACTTGCTTTTGTCTGGTTCAACCGTATAAGGATTTCCGGCTCAGGGTCGCTTCCGATAACCTCAACGTCCGTTGCGCCCGGGGTGTGACGGAGCTTTTCTGCCAAATCCTCCGCGTACTGGTTCAATTTTTTGATATCGCTGCCACGGATACCTATCTGCACCGGACGCGGGTCGCTGCGGGCACCCTGGTTCGTTACTACGCCCACCTTCATTACGCCTACGTCGGCAAAGTCTTTACGAAGCTCAGCCATGATATCCAGCATTCCGCGGTCTCTGTCCTCAAGAGGCTTCAGCTTTACGCGGATACTTCCCTCGTTTACAGAGGTACGGACACCGCCGAGGTGCATTTCCTCGACGTCAAGCTCAGGAAGCGCCTGCACAGTGTCCTCAAGGGGCTTCGACCAGCGGGCCATTTGCTCAAGGCTTGTTCCCGCAGGGCCTTTGATGTTAACCGTAAACTCTCCGGAGTCGTACGTTGGCTGCAGCTCTGTTCCCAGGAACGGCAGGAGCAGCAGATTGAAGAACAGCGTCAAAAGGGAGCCTACGATTATCTTCTTGGGGTGCTTTATGGCAATTGCCATTATATCGTTGTAGAAGCTGCGGATTTTTTCAAACCGGTCGTTAAAGCCCTCAAGCATTCGGGATACAAACTCAGGCCGTCCCGAATTCCCTTCAGACAGCGGTTTCAGCCAATACGCGGATACCATCGGTGTCAGCGTATACGCCGCCAGAGTGGAGAACGCCAGCGCAAAGGCTACCGTCAGACCGAACTGCTTGAAGTACTGTCCTACCGTTTCACCCATACTTCCGATAGGCACGAAAACCGCCATAAGCGACATGGACGTTGCCAGAATCGCCAGCATGAGTTCCTTCGTGGCATCGCTTGATGCCTTGAACGGGTTTTTGCCCATTTCCATGTGGCGGAAAATGTTTTCAACAAGAACTATGGCATCGTCGATAAGGAAGCCGACAGCCAGCGACAGTCCCATAAGAGACATGTTGTTCAGAGTGAAATCCATCTGCTTCATGAGATAAAACGTCGCAACAATTGAGGTCGGTATCGCGAGACCACCTATGATGGTGGCGCGGATATCCCTAAGGAACATGTAGGTGATGGCAAGGGCGAGAAATCCGCCGAAAAGAATCGTATTCCAGACGTCGCCGATATTCTCGCGGACGTATCTTGACTGATCCATGACGCGGTTCATTTTGATGTCCGGCGGCAGGTCAGCCTTTATGAGCTTGTCTACCGTTTCATTTACGCGGTCAATGACATCGACCGTATTGGTTCTGGACTGCTTGCGGACTGCAAGGGTAACGGAAGGCACGCCGTTGGTACGGGAAAAGGACTCCGAGTCAACCCAGGCATCCTCTACGTCCGCAACATCTACAAGGCGTATAGGGCGCCCGTCAACATTCGCCACAAGGATATTTTTGAAATCGTCCACACTGGTCAGTTTGCCCACCGTGCGCACGGTAATGGTGTTGTTGTCGCTGCGGATTTTACCGCCCGGAGTGTTCAGGTTCGCGCTGTTCGTTTTCGACAGCACTGTCTGCATGGAAATCCCGTACTTCTTCAGCTTGTCGGGATTGATGTTTATTTTGATGGAACGGTTGCTGGCGCCGTATACCGTAACATCGGCCACGCCGTCCAGCATCTGCAGCTCATCAATTACAAGGTCATTCAGAAGCCTGCGGATTTCTCCCGGGCTTCTTGATTCTGACGAAAAGGAATAGGTCGCAATCGGACGCGAGGAAACATCAAAACGCTGTACTACAGGCTCGTCGATGTCATCAGGCAGACGCTTGCGGACACCGGCAACCTTTTCGCGCACCTCGCTGGCCATCTGACGCGGGTCTGTTCCCATTTCAAATTCCAGCATGGTCTGTGAATAGCCCTCACGTATCGTGGAGGTAATAGTCTTGATACCAGATACCTGACTGATTCTGTTTTCAATGGGCTTCGTAACGAGAGTTTCCATTTCCTCAGGTGCCGTACCCTCATAGGTAACGGTGACGGCTACCATAGGAAGCTCAATATCAGGATAAAGGTCAACACCGAGGCTCGGATAGGATTTGATACCGAATACGACGAGCACAAGAATGAACATCGTCGTAAAAACCGGGCGCCGGATAAACGTATCTATCATTTTTCTTCCGCTCCCCGTTCGGATATTTTAACTTTGGAGCCTTCGCGGACTTTATTGAGTCCGCCTGTGATAATAACATCCTGCTCCGTGATTCCGTCAAGAACCTCTACGAGGTCATCTCCGATATAGCCTGTCTTCAATACCTTGCGGACGGCAACTCCGTCCTCTATAACATATACTGTGCGCTGATCGTCGCGCATTACAATAGCCGAAAGAGGCACTGTAAGCACATTCGGTTTCGGCACTGCCGTCAAAATAGCGTCCGCGTAAATACCGCCGCGGAGCCTTCCGTCAGCGTTATTCACCGTGACCTCCGCCTCGAAGGTACGTGCAGGCTGCACGGCAACCGGGCTGATCCGCGTGATAGTTCCCACAACACGCAGGTTGTCCATGGACGGGATAACGCACTCCACTCTGCCTCCAACGGCTATGCTTGAGATAAAGCCCTCAGGCACATCGATTTTCGCGCGGAGCACAGAAATATCCGCGATGTTAAAGAGAGCAGTTCCTACCTTTGCGTAATAGCCCTCCTGATAATAGCGTTTCTGCACTATGCCTGCACGCGGCGTCGTTACAGTCGTACCGCCTGCCTTTGAATCGGCTGCTGCCACAGAGCCTTCCGCGTTTGCCAGCTTTCCGAGAGCGTTGTTCAGCGCGAACTGGGCGTGCTCCAGCTCCTCAGCGGATACCGCGCCCTTGTCAAAAAGATATTTCGCACGGTCATAGTCATGCTGCGCTTTTTCAACGGTTGCCTGCGCATCAATATACGAACCCTGTGCCTGCATGAGGCTTGCATTCGTATCCGTCTGCTCAAGCACAACAAGGGCCTGTCCTTCCTTGACCGCCTCGCCCTCATTTACAAGGACACGCTCAATGCGTCCGTCGACCTTGGCTGCTACATCTGCCTGCCACACGGGCTCAAGCGTTCCCGAAAATTTATATTTCGGCACGATGGTCTTTCTGACCGGATTACCTGCCGTAACAACTGCGCTTTTTCCGCCTCCGCTGGTTTTCGCCTTTGCGTTGCGCTCCATAATGTTCATACCTACGCGGAATGCAATGATAGCTACTATAACCCCCATCACTATTGCCAAAATCCGCATTCTCTTATCATGAAACATCAGCTTACGCCCCCTGCTGAAGATTAACTTGCTTCGTCCATTATAGCATGCTAATTACCTATTTAATATAAATAGAACATAAAAAAACCGTCTGCTCTGATAAGCAGACGGTTTTGTATTTCGAATCAGAAAATATGCTCGTCAAGAACGATTGTCTGGTCACGGTTCGGTCCAACAGAAACGATTCCGACCTTAATACCCGTAACCTCAGCCATGCGTTCGAGATATACTCGTGCTTCCTTCGGCAGATCCTCATATTTGCGGATGCCGCTGATGCTTGTTTTCCAGCCCTTGAAGGTCTCATAGACCGGCTCAACCTCAGCGAGAACCTTGAGGCTTGCAGGAATCTCGTTAAGAAGCTCTCCCTTATATTTGTAGCCTGTGCACATCTTGATTTCATCGAAACCGTCGAGGATATCGAGACGTGTGATAGCCATGTGGGTGATGCCGGAGAGCATTCCCGCATAGCGGACAACGAAAGCATCAAGCCAGCCTGTGCGGCGCGGACGTCCGGTAACCGTACCGAACTCATGGCCTGCTTCACGGAGCTTTTCGCCGATTTCGTTAAGCTGCTCTGTCGGGAACGGACCTGCGCCGACGCGGGTGCAGTATGCCTTGACTACGCCGACAACAGTCTGCAGCTTGTTCGGTGCAACACCTGCACCGACACCGATACCGCCGGCAACAGGGTGAGAGGACGTAACATACGGATATGTACCGTAATCAACATCGAGCATAGTAGCCTGAGCACCCTCGAAAAGAACCTTTTTGCCATTTGCAAGCTCATCGTTGAGCAGGGAAATGGTATCGCATACATACGGACGGAGACGCTCCGCATAGCCCTCATATTCCTTGAGCATGGTATCATAATCCAGCGGCTCGTGGTTGTAAAGGCGCTGCAGCTCAATATTCTTGATTTCGAGGTTTTCCTTAAGGCGTTTTGCGAACTCTTCCTTGTCCATGAGATCGCAGACACGGATACCTACGCGCTTTGCCTTGTCCTGATAGCAGGGGCCGATGCCGCGCTTCGTCGTTCCGATTTTGCTGTTGCCGCGAAGCTCCTCGCTGAGCTCGTCGATGAGGCTGTGATACGGGAGAACAACATGGGCACGGTTCGACAGACGGATACCGCTGACATCAATGCCGCGTGCTGCCATAGCGTCCATTTCCTCAAGCATAACCTTCGGGTCTACGACAACGCCGTTGCCGATGACACAAAGCGTTCCTTTGTAAAGGATACCGGACGGAAGAAGGCGGAGCTTGTATTCTTCGCCGTTGACCGCAACCGTGTGGCCTGCATTGCTTCCGCCGCCGTAACGCACGACTGCCTCTGCCTGCTGTGCAAGATAATCTACGATTTTACCCTTGCCTTCATCGCCCCACTGGCTGCCCATTACTACTACTGCTGACATAATTCATATCCCCTTAATAAATCATAAAAGTTAGGAAAGTGCCTATGACTCCGACACCTCATATATCCATCAACGGGAACTGTTAATTCCCTGCGAATTCCCTCAGATTCTTAAAGCCCGAAACGCTCAAAAATCATGTCGATATTGCGCAGGAAGTATTTATAATCGAAGCATTCGTCGATTTCTTCTTTTGTAAGATACTTCGTGATATCCGGGTCCTTCTCGACATTTGTGCGGAAGTCCTCGCCCTCGAGCCAGCGCTTCATAGCATTGCGCTGTACCCATTTATAAGCATCCTCACGCAGTACGCCCTTGCTGACAACAGCGAGCATGATACGCTGGCTGTAGATAAGACCGCCCGTCTTGTTCATGTTTGCAATCATAGCATCCGGATAAACAAGAAGCTTATCAATGATGTTCGTGAACTTCTTGATGCAGTAATCAACGTTGATTGTGCTGTCCGGAAGGATTACACGCTCAACGGAGGAGTGCGAGATATCGCGCTCATGCCAGAGAGTGATGTCCTCCATAGCAGCGATTGCATTGCCGCGGACGAGACGCGCCATACCTGCAACACGCTCGCAGGTGATAGGATTGCGTTTGTGCGGCATTGCGGAAGAGCCCTTCTGTCCCGGGCTGAAATATTCCTCTGCCTCGCGGATATCCGTACGCTGCAGATTGCGGACCTCGGTTGCGAATTTTTCAAAGGAGCTTGCTACAATAGCAAGTGTTGTCATGTATTCCGCATGACGGTCGCGCTGGATAACCTGCGTTGCAAGGCGTACCGGAGTGAGGCCGAGCTTCTTGCAGACGATTTCCTCAATGCGCGGGTCGATATTGGAATACGTTCCAACAGCGCCGGAGAGCTTACCTACAGCAACGATTTTCTGAGCATGCTCTACGCGCTCGATATCGCGCTCGACCTCAGCCATCCAGAGGCAGAGCTTCAGACCGAAAGTCATAGGCTCAGCGTGGATACCGTGTGTACGGCCGATGCACGGCGTGTGTTTGAATTCAGCGGCACGGCGTTTCAGAACCGCATGGAATTTGCGGAGATCATCAAGAATGATATCCGCGGATTTCTTCATCATAAGACCAAGCGCCGTATCCTTTACGTCGCTTGATGTAAGACCTTTATGGATGTATTTCGAGTCATCACCGACGTACTCGGCAACATTCGTCAGGAAAGCAATGATATCATGGTTCGTGACCTTCTCAATCTCATGGACACGCTCCAGGTCAAAATTTGCTTTTGCGCGGATATTCTTCGCGGCTTCCGCCGGAATCTCTCCGAGCTCTGCCATCGCATCGCAGGCTGCCATTTCGACTTCGAGAATCTCCTCGAACTCATGCTGCAGCGACCACAGATTACCCATCTCAGGGTTTGTATAACGTTGAATCATTCTTTGTTTCCTCCTCCAGAAACCCGAAAATACTGTCTGCGGGCACACAAAAACCCGCTGAGCCCAAGTCATGGCTCAACGCATTTATCATAGCATTGTGTATGTAATCATGTCAATGTATACACGAGCTCAGCTTCCATAGAGCAGCTTTATGCCATACGCCGCCAGTACGATTCCAAGCGCGAAAAAATACTCCCTGAAGGAGCCGACCGGGAACAGCTTCAGACCGATTTTCTCTCCCGGGAAGATAAGAGGCACCTTTCCGCAGAGCGCGTCCTCAAGTATATGCAGAAGCGCTCCTGCCATCACCGCAACGGGAATGAGCATCCAGCGTCCCGCGTCTCCGTTTTCCATGCCCTGCTCTGCCGAAAGCACCGCCGCTATAACAAAGAGATACGGCGCCGGCCAGTGGGACCAGCCGCGGTGGCTGCCGCGCCAAAGCCAATAATCCTTTGCCTTGCGCGGGTCTCCGTCCAGGCGGTCAGGAATTACGGCTCCTGCCATGGCGCACACCGTCAGAGTCAAATCCTCAGTAACCGTATAGACGAGTACACCTGTAACCACCTCATGGCTGATCCATTTCATCCGTTTCACTTCCGTTCTGTTTTGTTCTATTCTATCCCATTGTAGCACAAACGTTTGAAAAAATCTTGTTTTTATTCGTTTACTTGCATGAAACTTTAACGAAACGTATACTTATTGTGTATGCGGTTTTTCAATAACAAACTCCGCATGTAATGGAAAGGAACATTTATGAACCATGAATCAGTAAAAAGCCGCATTGAGCGCCGGCGCAAAGCTCAGCAGCAGCAGCTTCTGCTTGTGATTGCTTTTTTCTCCGTCGCGCTCGGAGGCTGGCTCTGGTATCACTTCATCTACATACGAACTCCGGAATACGCCATCAAGTCTTTGCAAAGTGCAATCACTCAGCACGATGCGGAAAAAGCGGAGCGCTATCTCGCCCTTGATAAGATTTTAAGCTCTGCCTATGACGACCTCACAGACGATATGCTCCGCTACGATTCATCGCTGACTGATGACAACCGTGACAGATACACAGCCTTTTACGCTCAAATCAAGCCCGAAATGGTCGGAGACCTTAACGCTGCCATTCTCCGCTTCGCAGGGACAGGCGAATGGATTCTTCCTGACGGAACGGATATAACGAAAGGGCGCCTTTTAGGCATCGACTTTGAACGCTTCCTTGAGAGGTCGCAGATCCGCTCCACAGAGCTCGTGGACGAGCCGTCAGTTCATGTGACAGGCAACCAGACCGCTGCGGGTACTGTAACCATAAGAGACCGCTTTACGCAGTACACCTTCACCCTGCATTTCTCCATGCATCAGGCAGAGGACGGGCACTGGCAGATTACAAGGATTGACAACTACCGCACATATCTCGACACAATCTCGCCGCGTCAGAATCGCGACATTGCGGATTACATAGCCGCGACACATGGCATAGTAAAGGAATACAATGAGCAGTTCGAAGCACAGCGCACACGATTCCGTGCGCTTACAGCTCAGGCCCGCGGCCGCCTCACAGGAAACACCGCCGCAGCAATCAAGGCTCTCATACAGAATGAAGTCGTACCGACTCTGAAGGAACGCCAGGAGCAGCTTGATGCCGTGAGCATTCCCCCCGGTGCGAAATATCTTGCAAACCAGAGACATACATCTACAGATTTAACAATCGAAGCGTGGAAGCATTATCTCCATGCGATGGAACGGCAGTCAAACGAAGAATTCCAGACAGCAGAAACGCTTTTGAAGCAGGCAGTCGAAACCGACATGCGCATAAAGGACATAATCCGCCACAACACCGTCAGCCAGGCGCTGCCGGATATACCGTAAAAAAAGGGTACCGCACATTTAATGCGGTACCCTCTTTTAATTTGCAATATACTTACACGAGACGCGTTGCCCCTGCGAAGGCTCTTACGCGATAGTCTCTTTTCATGGAGTCGTAATCGATAAGCTCGTCCTCTGAATTTGCATGAATGAACTCGTCGTTTCCGACATAGATTCCAACATGGTTGATTTCATATCCGTCAGCAGAGAAGAATACCAAATCTCCCGGCTGCAGCTCTGACACCGAAACCTGTCTGCCGACAAGCGCCTGGTCATCTGCCGTACGCGGCAGACTGATACCCTGCTTTGCAAAAACGTAATAAACAAATCCCGAGCAGTCAAAGCCTTCGCTCGGAGATGCACCGCCATAAACATATGGTACACCGAGATACTGCCGGGCAGCCTTTACGATTGCCTCGCCTTTTTCAGAAACAAAATTCGGCATCTTTACTTCCGGCAGAGTCTCCCCAAGAAGCGCGAGCTGAACTTCTTCATCAGCAATCCCGTTGATTGTCATACCGTTTTTCTTCTCATATTCGCGGACAGCATCCTCCATCGCCGGACCGAATACACCGTCTACTACGACAGCATAGCCGTCATCACTGAGCTTCTGCTGAATCCTGCGAACCGCATCACCCTGGTCACCCTGACTTAAGCTCTGACAGAATCCAATCCCCGGAAGCGCCAGAACCGCCGTCATCACCAACACGAACATAATTTTTCTTACTGCTTGCATGAACTTCCTCCTAAAATTCAAAACCAATTAAAACTACGGAGATATATAAAACACCGCAGAGCTTCCCCTTCGGTGTAAAAACAAGCCAAAAGAGCTATACCCTCAGCTTGTTGTTTTCTTCATTTCACGCATAAAAATTGAGCACCTTATGTGCTCACCTGCTTCATTATAACGCCATCTTTGAAAATTTTCCACTGAAAAATTATTCCTATCATGCATTCAAAAAAAGACAGGATAAGCAGCCCTTGTCAAGACTTTAGTCCCATAGATTTTTATTCGTTACAATGCTCTATTGGATTTCCTTATCGAAGTTATTCGTATAAAGTATTGCACCTTAGTGATATAATATATTAGAATAATAGTAGAAATCAATTGTCGGGAAATAAAGGAGGCATCCCCCATGTTTGGACTCGGCGTACCGGAACTCGCTCTCATTCTCGTAATCGGACTTGTACTCTTCGGACCGGGCAAGCTGCCGCAGGTCGGAAAGGCTCTCGGAAAGAGCATTAAGGAATTCAAATCCGCTTCCACGGGAGAAGATGAAGCAAAAGAGCTCCCTGAACAGAAAAAAGAAGCATGAAACCACAATCCCCATGACATGAGGTCATGGGGATTTTTTGTACTATAATTCAACTGTTTCAACAGATTCTGGGCAGAAGCTCTCCTCCGGGAGGCGGCAAAATAGTCTGTGTCCCAAGCTCCGTCGTCATGCAGACACGGCCAGCTTCTTCAGCAGTTACCTCACCTATTATGGCAGCGTTTTCTCCATAAGGATTTTTCTTCAGCTCATCAACAACCGCCTGAGCGTCCTCCTTCGGTACGATTATCACAAGACGTCCCTCGCATGCAAGATAAAGAGGCTCAAGTCCAAGCATTCCGCATACGCCCGCAACTGCAGGGTCAACAGGCACAGCCTTCGAGTCAAGGCGTATTCCGACTCCGCTCTGCCCTGCGATTTCATAAAGCACCGTACCTACTCCTCCGCGCGTAGCGTCGCGCAGCACATGAATGTCGCGGCAGACATCAAAAAGTGATGAGGTCATGCCCCAAAGCGGAGCACAGTCACTGGTAACATCGGCGTCTATTCCGTATTCGCCGCGGGCAAGAAGTATCGTGCAGCCGTGACGGCCAACGTCACCGCTTACGATAACCGCATCACCCGGACGTGCGCTTTTTCCCGAGGGGTGCGCCCCCGGCATACGCTCTCCGATTCCCGTGGTAGTGATGAATATGCCGTCCACCTGGCCACGGCCTGCTACCTTTGTATCTCCTGCAACTATGCTTATTCCGGCTTCACGCGCCGTCACTGCCATGGCGTCTGCTATCTCCTCAAGATCCTTTACAGGGAACCCCTCTTCTATAACAAAGGCACATGCAAGATATTTTGGACGCGCCCCCATGCAGGAAATGTCATTAACCGTTCCGCAGATGCTCAGCTTTCCGATATTTCCTCCCGGGAATTTCCACGGCGAAACGATAAAGCCGTCCGTCGTAAAGGCGAGATTTGCCGCAGGAGGGGGAAGAATCGCCGCGTCATCCTCAGTAAGATACAGGTTGCGGAAGCGTTTTGCAAATACCTCATGTATCAGCTCTGAGGTCTGTGTTCCTCCGCCTCCGTGCGCAAGCATAATCTTTTCTTCCATTACCTTACACCTCCGTATTGATAATATGCCGAACATGTTCCTTCCTTTGAAACCATGCACGCTCCGACAGGATGCTCGGGTGTACACGTCTTTCCGAAAAGCGGGCAGTCCGTAGGCTTGCATTTTCCCTGAAGTATATCGCCGCAGCGGCAGCCCGGGGGATTTTTTGCTTTGAATGACGGCACGGAGAATTTTCTGCGCGCGTCATAGGCCGCGTATTCGTCCCTCAGTGCCATTCCGCTTTTTGGTATCGTACCGAGCCCGCGCCAGATGGCGTCCACAGGCTCCATGTATTTTTCTACCAGCTTCATTGCCGCCCTGCTTCCGTCGCGGGTGACAACACGGGGGTAACAATTTCTGAAGAAGGGTTCATCAGACTTGGAGCAAAGCTCTATGAGCGTAGCCGCAGCAGTCACAAGCTCGCTTGGAGTAAATCCCGCCACAACGCCCGAGATCCCTTCCTTCGTGAGCTCCTCAGTGAGCTTCGTACCCACGATTGCACAGACATGTCCCGGATAAATATAGGCATCAACGCTGCCTTTCAAAGCCCGGTATGCTTCGTCCATTGTTTTATTCGCCGTGAGAATGGAGAAATTCTTTATTCCTTCCTTTTCGGCGCGCTGCACCGCAAGACATGCAGACGGTGTTGTTGTCTCAAAACCCACTGAAAGGAACACAACCTCGCGGTCGGGATGTGCCTTTGCGTATTCCACCGCATCAAGAGGAGTGTAAACGGGCACTATGTCCGCACCATCAGAGCGCGCTCCCGCAAGGCTTTTTTCGCTTCCGGGCACACGCACAAGATCTCCGAAAGTGGTAATGACAGCGTTCTTCTCCTCCGCCAGCCATACCGCCTCGTCTATGAAATCCGCCGGAGTTACGCACACAGGGCACCCCGGGCCTGAAATAAGCTCGACGTTCTCAGGCATGAGCTGACGTACCCCTGTCTGAAAAATCGCATGGGTATGCGTCCCGCAGACCTCCATCAGCCGCAGTTTTCTGCCTTTATAATTGGCTAAAATTTCACGCGCCCGCGCGACAGCCTGCTTGCCCTCATCTGACATCGCTGAACTCTCCCATTACAGAAGCGGCCTCAGACGCTTCATCGTCCGTAATTTTCGCTATGGCAACACCTGCATGTACCATAACATAATCTCCCGGATCGAGCTCATCAAGAAGCTCTGCCGAGACCTCGCGCTTTGCGCCCGAAGCGTCCACCAGAGCCATGCCGTCCTTTATACTTACAACCTTTGCAGGCAAACCTACACACATACGAACCGTCCTTCCTTACTTTTCCCACACTTGTCCTACTGTATCTTCGCCATAGCCACGACCGCCTGGCCGAGACAGATTCCTCCGTCATTTGGCGGTATAAGATGATGGCGAAGCACTTTGAACCCTCTTTCTTTAAGACCTTCTTCAACTCTTTCAAGCAGAAGAAGATTCTGAAATACTCCTCCTGACAGCGCCGCCGCGCGGATTCCCGTCTGCGCCCCCGCACGCTCGCAGCCTGCGATAATTTCATCAGCCAGTGCGTCATGAAACTGCACCGCAAGTATCTCCGATGCTTCTCCCGATAGCTTTCGTTTTACTATCTCGGAAAAAAGCTCCGATGTCGGAAGCAAAAATCTTCCGTCCGCTTCCTTAAACGCAGAAAGCGGCAGCTTTTCCGCATGTCCTGCCCTTCTTGCGGCGTATTCCAGGAACATTGCCGCCTCCCCCTCGAAGGAGACCTTCCTCCGTATTCCCAGCACAGCGCTTACCGCGTCAAACAGGCGCCCCGCGCTGGTTGATGTCACGCAGTTAACTCCCTGGTCTGCCATGAAGCACTGCGCTCCGACCTCACGGTCAGATGCTATTTTTAACTTCTCCGCCAGCTCCACAGTCTCCTGCTGAGAGCCGCAGATTTCGTACAAAAGATTTACGGCGATACGCCAGCCCTCAACAGATGAGCGGTCTCCGCCCGCCTGACAGAATGGCTCAATGGAACCAAGACGTTCAAAGCCATGATAATCCGCCAGCAGAAATTCGCCGCCCCATATGGTGCCGTCGGTACCGTAGCCCGTACCGTCAAAGGACACGCCGATGACAGGCTCGGAAACCTCGTTTTCCGCCATACAGGAAACTATATGCGCGTAATGGTGCTGAACCTGTATGACCGGCTTTCCAAGCTCATTGGCAATCTGTGTCGTATTATACCTCGGGTGCAAATCACATGCCGTAACCGTTGGCTCTGTCTCAAGAAGCTCCGTCATTCGCTTCGAAGTCTCGCGAAGCGCCTGCATCGTGCGAAGGTCGGACATGTCACCCACATACGCCGAAGGATAAAAGAGCTCGTCACGGCCTATGCAGAACGTGTTTTTAAGCTCGCCCCCAAGGGCAAGCACCTCACCCCTGAAGCCCTTTACCATGACAGGAAGTGGCGCATAGCCGCGGCTCCTGCGTATCATGTACGGCGCTTCATGATAAAAATCAATTACCGAATCGTCTGCCCTCACCCGTATGCGGCGGTCATGGGACAGCACCGCTTCGCAAAGAGGGCCCAGGGCCTCCCGTGCGTCGTCGTCCGTACGGCATATAGGCGCGCCTGACGGATTTCCGCTTGTCATTATAAATGCTTCAGGCATTTTTATGCCGTCCGGATAATCAAAAAGCAACAGCTGCACAGGCGCATAGGGCAGCATTATTCCGATTTTCGGATTGCCGGGCGCCGCCGACGGCGCAATGGTACTGTTTTCCTGTCTGTTAAGAAGCAGGATAGGCTTTTTCGGCCCCTCAAGGATTTCCTCCGCCGCAGGCGTAACCTTTACTGCACGCCTTGCCGCTTCCATATCCCTCACCATTACGGCAAAGGGCTTCACAGGGCGGTGCTTCCGCTCACGGAGCTTTGCAACCGCTGCTTCATTGGTTGCATCACAGCACAGATGAAAACCGCCAATACCCTTTATGGCGACAATTTCTCCTGCGGCAATACGTCTGCGTATTTCCGTTATTGCCGCTGCGCCCTTCGTCTCCGTCCCGAGAATATACACCTCAGGACCGCATTCGTTGCAGCAGACAGGCTGGGCATCATAACGCCTTGACCCGGGGTCGTTGTATTCCTCCGCACAGGCCTCGCACATAGGGAACGCCTTCATGCTTGTGCGTTCCCTGTCGTATGGCATGGCATCGAGAATAGTGAGCCTGGGCCCGCACGCCGTGCAGTTTATGAACGGGTGCAGATACCGCCTGTCCTTCGGGTCAAAAAGCTCCTTTTTGCACTCGGGGCATGTGGCTATATCAGGAGAAACGAATATTGCGCCCTGTTCCTTTGCGCTTTCGATAATTTCAAAGGAGGACACCCCCGTAAACTCAGCCGCTTCCTCGTCAACCTTCAGTATTGCCGAGCGCGGCGGCGCTTTTGTAATAAGCTCCCCGGAAAAACATTTCACCGCGGCTTCGTCGCCCTCAAGCCGTATTTCCACATACGGCCCTTTATTGCAGACGCTTCCGTTCAGTTTATGCTCCGAGGCAAGACGTGCAGTAAAAGGACGGAAGCCGACGCCCTGCACTATACCGTATACACGCAGAATAACCGCTGTTTTTTCCATGCAAGGCCCCTCCTTTTCGTTTCGTTACTTTCCTCCCGATACCGCAAAATGCGGTGCATCAAGCCATGCTCCCCTATAGCCGGGAGCAGCCTTTCTAAGCGCATTGTCAGCGATGACGCAGGAGAAATTCCCCTGCTCAAGGAATCGTGCAAACTGCGTTTCTTCCTTAAAATGAACGTCGCCTTCCTTTGAAAGCTCCCTCACAGGCGTAAACCATGTACCGACGGTGACGTCGGCAGTCCCTGCCTCAGCCAGCGCTTTTCTGAATGCGTCGGCACGTACAGGCTCATGTACAACAAGCACGCGTCCTCCCTGTGCCGCCGCTTCATGCACGGTGTTTTTTTCCTCTTCGCTGAGAGGACACATTATTTCATAGGGCACTCCGAATTTCTTTTCTATATATTTTGCCGCCCGAATGCCCGAAGCCGTGACAGCGTAATTTTTCTTCACAAGTCCCGCCCGCTTTATATTTTCAATGGAGCCGTCCCAACCGTAAAGAATCGCCTTTTCGCCAAGCGAAGCATGGATATTTTCAGCTTCCTTCTCAGAAAAATCCAGAGGTGTAACCCCTATAACTCCCACGGCGTCACAGGACTCTCCCTCCGAAGCGAAGGTCTTTACAAGAGCTTCCCAGGTTTTCGACGCGCCGTCATCATAGAGCTTTGTTCCGTCTGTATCAACTGCCACAGCAGGCATATCAAGCTTCTTTTCGATGAGCCGCACAAGAGCCCTGTAATCCGTTCCGATAACCGCAGGTACAGGAGTGCCTATGAGCGCCGCAAAGGACGCGTCCACATCTTCTGCCGCCAGCGCCAGTTTTTCCATCAGACGGTCATCTCGTCCCATGATGGCGTCCATATCGCGAAGCCCCGCACTGAACACTGTGCTTCTTTTCGCGTAGCTTTTAACGTCCCAGCGCGGTTCGTCAAATCCGCATATATTTCCCGCGCAGCCTCCGGCGTCAATGATTACCGTCAGCGCATCAAGGGGGAAAAGCACTGCCGCCGCCCCGGACGTATCAGGGGCGAAGGGAGCGAGCGCGAGCCTCAGCCCGCGGATTTCGTGGTTTGAAATTATTTCCTCTCCCGAAACGGCTTTTTGCGGCTGTTTTTCCTGTTCCTTTCCTTCACACGCCGAAATGACCGCACGGCAAAAATCCCGCACAGCCGAAAAGCCAAAGGGCTGTATCTCATCGCTCCATGGCACATGCGCTGCGTTTTCGTGATAATACTCCGCATCACGCCCCACCGCAACGGTAACGGAGCTCTGTGTCTCATCATACACCGCCATGGTTGGAGAAAGATTTGAAAAAATGCGCGTATCCGGCGACAGTTCGGAAAGACGGCGGATATATGCTATATCCTGCGGCTGCGGATCTCCGTATATCTCCGCAACCTTCAATCCGTATCGCACAAGGGCCAGTGAAAGCTCGAAAGCATTTGCGTTAAGACGGCTTCCGATGGCAAAAACAGGCTCCGACTCAAGTGTCAAAAGCGCGCTGACCGCTTCCTCTGCCTCTTTTTTAGCCGCAGGCTCACGGTATTCTGCCCCCAGAGCCTGTGCAAGGCTTTTATACTGGCTCTCTATCTTATCGATTTCGTAAAGACGCGTTATTTCAACAGAAGGAATCGAAAGCTTTTTCTCGAGCATTGCCGCCGCGTCCCGGGCGTCAGCGGATAAAAGGAGATTGAAATTCGCCTCCGAAAGCTCTTCGTATTCCTCCATGGTTCTACAGCGTCCGAGCTCACGAATTTTCTGCAGCCCGAAGCTCCGCAGCACCTCATACAAATCGGAATCATCAGCAAGTGGCGCAAAATATCCCATGAGGTTCACCGCACGGGGATTTTTCCTGCGCGGCTCCAAAAGGGAGTACACCGTCTCCCGCACCGCTGCCATGGGCGGCTTTCTGCTGTCGCGTGTCAAAGCGTACATATAACACGGACGGACGGGAAGCCCCACCGCTTCCTCAGCTTTCCTGCAGACACGCTCCATATCCGTACCGAGAAGAGCATCAACACATGTAATGCACAGCATAACGACAGAAGGCCGCTCCCTGCGCGCGTCCACAAACGCAGAGACAGCCTCCGGAATTTTCTTGAGATGCCGTCCCGTCACAATATCCGTTTCGTCCATCAAAAGCCAGCCAAAGCGCTCCGTATCTCCTGCAGCAAGCCCGGACGTATTGCGTCCGCAGCTTCTCGGTGCAATGAGAAGCATCACAGACCCCGGCACGGCAAGACCTGCCCGCTTTACGCCGTACCCCTGTGCTCCCGGAGAGTTAAAATCAAGCGCCGCGGGGGAATTATATATCAGGTGCGTATCAAGACGGAACTCAGCGGGAATATTCTCTTTTCCCAGTGCCGCAAGCTCTGCCGCGGTCTTGAAAAAAGGCTTCTTCATACCTTTTCCTCATCTAAGAGCTGCTGCGCAAGCCCGATAAACTTTTTGCTTATGGGCAGTGTCACATCGCCCTCAATAACAGTTTTTCCTTCATCTTCAAAACGATTTATATCATCACTGCGTGGTATATCCGCAACTATGGAAAGCTCCCGCTCCTTTGCAAAGGTCTCTACTTTTTTCGTCTCATCGGGAACATTCCTGCGGTTCAGTATGATTCCTCCGACCTTTGCATAAGCACGGTCGGCAAAATTTTCAACCGCAGAGTTAATATTATTTGCCGCGTAAAGAGCCATTTTTTCACCCGACGTAACGATGAGCACCTTTTCCGCATATCCCTCGCGGATAGGAGCCGCAAAGCCTCCGCATACAACATCGCCCAGAACGTCGTACAGAACAACATCAGGCTTAAAGGTCTCAAAAAGCTCCATGTCCTCAAGCAGCTTGAACGTGGCTATTATTCCGCGCCCCGCACAGCCAAGTCCCGGAGTAGGACCGCCTGTCTCTATGCAAAG